>DASPQS010000171.1:0-9977 GCA_035624865.1 Binataceae bacterium (SeqCode)
CTGTTCGTATCACCTGTCGCCGGCTTCCCTCCGCAGATCTGCAACGCTCACGTTGCGATTCCACCTCATGTCATCCATGCATTAGCACTCTCGCCACAGCATCGCGCCAACCTGCAACGAGCGCGTCGCGCTCTCGCACACTCATCTTGGGCTCGAATGCCCTATACCTGCCGGATAGCTGCGCAGCTTCATCGCGGGAACCCCACAGCCGCACCGCCAGCCCCGCCAGCGTTGCGGCACCTAGCGCGGTGGTTTCTGCCATTGCACATCGCCGTACAGCGCGTCCGAGCAGATCAGCCTGGAACTGCATCAGGTAGTCGTTTGCCGAGGCACCGCCATCGGCCCGCAGTTCCCTGATTCTCGTGCCGGTATCCTTTTCCATTGCGGCAAGTACATCCAGAACCTGGTAGGCGATGCTATCCAGGGTGGCGCGCACAAGGTCGGCGCGCGTTGTGCCGCGAGTGATCCCCACGATCGCCCCGCGCGCCGCGGTGTCCCAGTAAGGCGCTCCCAGTCCCACGAACGCCGGCACCACGTACGGCTGGCCGCGTTCGCGGCTTTGTCGCGCAAGCCTCAACGTATCCGAGGATCGCGCAACAAGTCCCAGCTCGTCGCGCAACCATTGAACTGCGGCGCCTGCGATAAAGACCGACCCTTCGAGTGCATACGCCGGCTCGCCCTTGCTTCCGAGCGCCACTGTCGCAAGCATCCGGTTCCTCGATCTAACGCGCTCGTTGCCGGTATGCATCAGCAGGAACGCACCCGTTCCGTACGTCACTTTGGCTTGTCCCGCGCTTGTGCATCCGTTCCCGTAGAGCGCTGATTGTTGATCACCGATGAGCGCCGCAATCGGAACCGCCCGATCGCCAAGCGTTCTCGCCGCTGCCTCAGCCATCGGACCGCGCGAACCGACCACCTCGGGCAGCATCCGTTCGGGCACACCCAGCATATCGACCATGGTGGGATCCCACCTGCGCGCTTCGAGATCGAGCATCATAGTGCGCGAGGCGTTGGTGAAATCCGTAAGGAAAGCGCCGCCACGCGAAAGCTTGAAGGTGAGCCAGGTGTCGATGGTGCCGAAACAGGCTTCGCCGCGTTCTGCCCGCCGCCGCAGGCTCCGGTCGCTGTCGAGCAGCCATTTGAGCTTGGTCCCCGAGAAGTACGGATCGATCAGCAGTCCGGTGATACGGCTGACCTCAGCCTCGTGTTCGCGAAGACGCTCACAGATTTCGGCGCTGCGCCGGCATTGCCAGACGATAGCGCGATGCAGCGGGCGGCCGCTCGCGCGTTCCCAGACGACGAAGGTCTCGCGCTGGTTGGTGACGCCGATGGCCGCCAGATCACCCGCCCGTGCCCGCACCGCCCCGAGCGCCTTGCGGCTCAATTGCACCGCCGAGCGGTAGATTTGCTCGGGATCATGCTCGACCCATCCGGGGCGCGGATAGAACTGTCGAATTTCGCCGTAAGCCCTGCCGCGGATTCTTCCCGCCCCGTCGACCACCAACACGGTGGTTCCGGTGGTTCCCTGGTCGATAGCGAGGACGAGTTCGGACATGGTCGATAAGGATGATCCTTATAAGACACAATATGGTTTCATCGGCGACCGCGCTGCAAATGAAACGCGTACGTCATTTTGTGTTAAGCCTGGAATGCTTAAGATGAGGAGACGGATGCGTCCGTGATGAGTTAGGCTCGGCGAGGACGAGCGCAGCTTAGGCCGGGACAGCCGCTACCCGGGATCGGGCGAATTAGGTCCCGGAACCGGCTTGCCTCTAAACCCTCGCATAGCCATTATAGGCGCGCGGTGCGGGGTGGTTGGTCTTTTGTGCAACCGGACGACCGGGGCTTCGATCTATGAGTGAACCGCTGGAAAGCAAAGAAGACTTGCTTCGCTATTTCCGCAGCGGCGCCAAGCCGCGCGATCAATGGCGCGTCGGCACCGAGTACGAAAAGGTCGCGGTTTCGGCGCGGGACGGACGCGCCCTGCCCTTTTCGGGTCCCAACGGAGTCGAGGAAATTTTGCGCCGTCTCATCGACCGTCATGGATTCACGCCCGACGACGAAGCAGACCGCCTGATCGCGCTCAAGGGTGACCGCGCCCCCATCACGATCGAGCCCGGCGGTCAGATCGAGCTGTCAGGTGAACAATGCGAAACCATCCACTGCGCCCACCGCGAGTTCACCCTGCACATCCAGCAACTGATCGATGTCGGCCATGAACTCAACGCCGTCATCCTCGGCCTCGGCATGCAGCCGGTCAGCCGCATCGACCAAATCGAGCTCCTGCCCAAAGAACGCTATCGCATCATGTATCCCTACATGGCGCGCAAGGGCCGGCTCGGACAACGGATGATGAAGCAGACCGCGGGTGTGCAGGCCAACCTCGACTACAGCGACGAAGCCGACGCGATGCGCAAGATGCGCATCAGCCTCGCCGTGGTGCCGATCATCTACGCGATGTTCGCGAACTCGCCCCTTTCCGACGGCGGACTCAACGGCTACCAGAGCTATCGCGGACATATATGGACCGACACCGACAAGGAGCGCTGCGGTAACCTCGAGTTCGTCTTCCGTGACGATGCGTGCTTCGAGGACTACGCCGAGTATGCCCTCGACGTGCCGATGTATTTTCTCGAGCGCGATCACCGCTACTTCAACCTGACGGTGCCACCTGGAATAACTTTCCGCCAGTTCATGGAGCGCGGATGGGGGAAGGCGCGGGCAACCATCGAGGACTGGGCCAATCATCTGACGACGATCTTCACCGAGGTGAGACTCAAGAAGTACATCGAAGTGCGCACCGCCGACAGCCAGCCGCCCGCTCTGATGCTCACGCTGCCGGCGTTATTCAAGGGAATCCTTTACGACGACGACTGCATCCTCGCCGCCTGGGACCTGGTTAAGCGCTGGAGCTTCAGCGAGCGCCTCGAATTGACCGATGCCGCCCACAAGATCGGACTCGAGGCACGCGCCGGACGAATCAAGGTGCAGGACCTCGCCCTGGAATTGCTCAACATCGCTTCGATCGGGCTCGTTCGCCAGCATGCGCTTAACGATCATGGCGACGACGAGAGCATCTACCTGCTGCGGATGCTCGATCAGGTCCGCCAGGGACATAGCCAGGCCAGCCTCACGATCGAACGGTGGAAGGGACGCTGGAATTACGACATCGAGCGGCTGGTCGAGGGCTGTTCATACGAGGCGGAGGCAGCTTTCTGATAAACTTCGCGCTGAACGAGCTGCACGTCACGATTCTCAACCTGCTGCTGGTCGGCTTGCTGGCGATTTTTTTCGGCTTGTCGCTCGAGGACGCTTACCGATTCCATGTTGCGGGTGACGTGGTGCCACCCGCCTTAGAGACCGCCTCGGCTCCGGTGTTCCATCAGCGAAGCTTCAGGCGCCCGCGGATTTTCTACAACGCGATTACCGATCGCGACATCTTCAACCTTGCTCCGGCGCGCGAGGCGCCGGTCGAACGCGAAGACCTGCAAATCCATCTGCTCGGTACTTCGCTCCTGACGTCAGGCAGACCCTTCGTCATTATCGAGGATCAGTCCGGCCGGCAGTCGCTCTACCGCAAAGGCGACGAAATCCCCGGTGTCGGACAACTGCTCGAGATCGAACAGTATCGCGCAATCGTGATGCACAACGGCCACCGCGTGGCGGTCGAGATCCCCCGCGAAAACTCCGAGCCGGCCGCGCCGCTGCCGATGCGCCGGCCAGGCCGTTTTCGGCGGCGGTTAATGAAACCGGAACCAGAGGATCTCTCGCTGGCGCGGCCGATGCCGGTGCCCGGAGTGCAACGCGTCGCTCCCAACCGCTACCTCCTGGCCCGCTCGACCGTTGATTCCGACCTGCAAAACCCTGCGCCGCTGTTCACCCAGATTCGAGCGATCCCCAGCGTGCAAAACGGCGGACCGCGCGGATTTCGCCTCTCCGAGATCCAGCCTGGTTCGGTCTTCCAGCAAATCGGACTTCAGGACGGCGACTTGCTCACCGACGTTTCCGGGCAACCGGTTGGCGACCCGATGAAGGCGCTCGCGATGCTGCAAACGCTGCGCGCTCGATCTTCGGTCACCCTTCAAGTGATTCGCAACGGCTCACCCGTCCAGCTCTACTACAGCATCCACTAAAATCGAGTTCGGCCCGGCCCGCCGCGGGCATCGCCGCGATCATCCTGCTAAGATGGCTCGGAGCTCCCGCCGGAGAGGAGGGGCTGGTGAAGTGGGGAGGGGCGGGAGATGAACCCAAATGCCGATCCGACGGTTGACCCAGGCAGGCGCCGCTTTGTCCGCGTCACCGCGTTGTTTTTCGCCGCCGCGATGACCGACGCGCTCGCCTTGTGCGCGCCTGCCGTAGCGCACCGCCACCCCCGTATAGCGCGACACGCTTCCGGCGCCGAAGAGGAAGGACCTTCGCAGGAGGCCCTCACCGCTCCGTACGCAACCGCCTGCGTGATGGAGCCTGTCACCGAGGCCATCATTTTCGACAAGGACATGCACAAACCGTGGCCGACGGCGTCGCTCGCCAAAATGATGCTGACGCTGATCGTCGCGGAACAGCTTCACGACGGCAGGCTCAAACTTAGCGATAAAATCACGACCTCGCGCAAGGCCGAGGAGATGGGCGGTTCGCAGGTCTACCTGAAAGAGGGCGAGACCTTTTCCCTCGACGACATGATGAAGGCGATTATGGTGCATTCCGCCAACGACGCTTCAGTGGCAGTCGCCGAATATGTTGCGGGATCGACCGAAGCCTTCGTCGTGATGATGAACCAGCAGGCTCTGAAACTCGGGCTCAAGGACACTCACTACTATTCGGTGCACGGATTGCCGCCCGCGCCGGGCCAAGGCACCGACGTTTCGAGCGCCTATGACCTAGCCATGATCGCACGCGAAATGGTGAAGTACCGCGAGGTGTTGCGCTGGGCATCGATTGATACCGCGCCATTTCGCAACGGAACCTTCACCTTGCGCAACACCAACCATCTCGTGCGCACTTTCCCCGGATGCGACGGCCTAAAGACGGGCTTTTACTACGCCGCGGGCTTCAACGTCGTCGCCACCGCCCGTCGCAGCGGGTTCCGGCTGATCGCGGTTGTGCTCGGGTCGCCGAGAAAAAATCAAAATTTCTCCCAGGCCGCCGCCCTGATGTCGGAGGGATTCGCGCAATATGAGATGCGCCCGGTGGCAAAAAAAGGCGCTCCCATCGCGCAGAGCCTCCCGGTCAGGGACGGCGCCGTTTCGAGCATGAAACCGGTATGGGCGGCGGACGCTTCGATCCTCGTCAGGCGGGACGAGCCCCTGTCGTCATTCAGCTTCAAGTACGAGCTTCCGGGTGCGGTCACCGCGCCGGTCAAGGCCGGCCAGCCGGTCGGCACCGGCGAAATCGTAGCCGCCGGCGAAGTGCCGCAGGCCGTACCGCTGCTCGCGCCCGCGGATATCGCGCGCGGCTCATGGTGGCAGCGCCTGACGGGAAAAATCTGAAGATACGCAGTGAGAGCTAGAGGTCGCGGTCGATCTGATCGTCGATCAAGCTCGCCAGGCAGTCGCTATAGATCGAAGGCTCGAGTTCCCGCGCGAGGATCGCACGCGCGCGCTCGATCTGTGCCGCCGCCAGCGCGCGCCCGCGTGCGATGAGCGACGGTTCGCGCATCAACTCCAGCGCGCGTTCGAGATTGGCGCCTTCGAGCTTGCTGCAAAACAGCCGGCGCAGTTCCGGATTGGCCTGGATGCTCATCACCACCGGCAGCGAAATAATTCCGGCGCGCAGATCGGAGCCGACCGGCTTGCCGATTTTTTCTTCCGGCCCAAGGATGTCGAGCAGGTCGTCGACCATCTGAAAGGCAAGTCCCAGCGCCAGCCCCAATTGTTCCATCGCTTCGATCGTGCGCGGAGCCGCTTGCGCCAGGTCGGCGGCAACTCGTCCTCCCGCTGAGAAGAGCGACGCGGTCTTGCGCGTGATCACGGCGGTATAATCGTCGAGGCTCGCGGCTGGATTTCGGCGCATCCGCCCCTCCATCACCTCGCCCTCCGTCAACTGGATGCAGGCGCGGGCCGCAGTGTGCACCAGGCGCTCTTCGAAACGGCCGCACAGTTCGAACGCCCGGCAGAACAGAAAGTCTCCCGCCACCAGCGAGGCGGCGTGGCCGTAACGCGCCAGGGCCGACGGTTTGCCGCGGCGCAACTGCCCGCCGTCGATGATGTCGTCGTGAAGCAACGTCGCCGAGTGGATCAGTTCGAGCGCGATCGCGGCATCGATCGCGTCCTCCACTTTCGCGTCGCCGCCGCCGCACGCGCGATAAGCCAACAGGATGAATAGCGGACGCAGGCGTTTGCCGCCCCCGTCAACCAAGTAGTGGCAGATTTCGGAAATGAGCGGTTCGTTCGAATCGAGCAGACGCGAAAGCTTCTCCTCGACGGCGCGCAAATCTTCGCGTACCGCGCTCCAGGGATTCGGCGGCGCAGGTATCGCGGCGGTCACCGGGGCCGCTGGTTTGAGATTCTTCACGGCTATTGCTCTAGCGGAAGAGGTCCGATGCGGCTGGACGGATGAGCGCCTTGGCGCTGCCGGCGGCCGGATTGTACTGATAGCCGCGCACCAGCACGGCCGGAATGGCGCCCGCCTTGGGCATCATGAGACCAGCGGCCGCCGCGATTTCGTCGGCAACCGCAATTACAGTGTGATGAAGTTCGCGTCCGCCGAGGTCCGCCGTGCCTCGTAGATCAAGCATCGGATCCATCCCGGCAACTCCGATACAAACCTCGGTCAGGCCGTCGCGCCACGGACGTCCGAAGGTGTCGGTGATCAGCACCGCAAGCTCGGCGCCGGAGAGCCGCTTCAGCTCGGCACGAATCCGCGCGGCCGACGCGTCGGCGTCTTCGGGCAGCAGGATCGCCCGATCGTCCTCGAGGCTGTTGGATTCGTCGATGCCGGCGTTGGCGCAAACCCATCCCGGACCGGTTTCGACGATAAGTACTCCGTTGTCCATACGCACGATGCGGCTGGTCTGGCGCAGCACCAGCTCCACCGCGCGCGGATCCTTGTCCCATCGCGCCGCGAAGTTCCGCGCCATCGCCGACGGTTCGATGCCCTTGAGGCTAACGACACGGCCCTCGGATTTCGAGACGATCTTCTGGCAGACGGTGAGGATGTCGCCGTTTCGCAACTCCAGGCGCATAGCATCCAGCGCCCGAAGAATAAGTTCGGCCAGATTGTCACCCCGATTCACCATCGGGAGGCCTTCGATAGCGGTCAGCGTCAGCGACGGCATGCGCGGTTTAAGATTACACCTCAAGTGATCGCAGAACCACGTCCGCGAGGCGAGCGGCCTTTTGCGGCACGGTCATTATAGTGTCGGTCATCACGGCTTTAACACCAAGATCGCGAATCGGCTCCAGATAGCGGCGATCGACGTTGTCGAGAACGAAGACGCCCACGAAATCGCGATAAAGACGCGCTACGCCGAGCGGCGATACTTCGTGTCCCAGCCCGCGCATCATCTTATCCGCCGGTCCTTTGATTGGCTTGCCGCCGACGATCGGACTAATGGCAGCGACTCGATTGCGCGCGGCGCGCAACGCTTCGCGCACACCCTTAAGTTGGAGAATCGGGCCAATCGAGACGAACGGGTTCGACGGTGCAAGAATCACGGCCGCCGCGTGTTTGATCGCATCGAGCACTCCCGGCGCGGGACGCGCCCGTGAGATCCCGCGCAGCTCGATTCGCTCGACGTTGCCGCGCGCCCGCCCCCGTACGAAGTATTCCTGGAAGGGCGTCGGCGGACGCCCGCGCAGCTTGACGTGCGTGTGGACCCGGTCGTCGCTCATCGGCAGGACACGGGCGGTCACGCCGAAGCGACGAGCGATATCGGCCGTGACCTGAGTCAGGGACGAGCCCGTTCGCAGACGTTGGGTGCGGTAGAGATGGGTCGCGAGGTCGCGGTCGCCTAGATTGAACCAAGGCTTGCCAAAGAAGCGGGCGGCGGCGGCGAGAAAGTGAAATGTTTCACCCTGCACACCCCATCCACTTTGTGCATTGACGACGCCAGCGAGCGTGTAGACTATCGTATCAACGTCTGGAGATACGTGGAGTCCATAAAACTCTTCGTCGTCACCAGTGTTGACGATGACATCCAGGCGCCGCTGGTCGATTCTTCGAACGAGGCCGCGGACGAACTTAGCGGCCCCCACTCCCCCCGCAAGCGTGGCTATCCTGGACTTGGGGGTAGGAAGTAATCGGCCGCGCGCCATTGGGTGCCTTTCTGCCGTAAAGTTTCCGGTAAAGCGTGCTCCGCTCGACCGCGACCCGCCCCATCTCGCGAGCCTTCTCCTCGATAAGATCCACAGGGACGAACTCGCCAGAAGTTCCGCCCGCTTGCGCCGTGATGCTCTCCTCCATCAGGGTGCCGGAGAAGTCGTTGCATCCGGCCTTGAGCGTCAGGGCTGCGAGGTCGACGCCGAGCTTGACCCACGAGGTCTGGAGGTTGTCGATGTATCCGCGCAGGAAGAGGCGCGAGAAGGCGTACATCTGGAAATCGGGAATGCCGAGGGGCGTCGGAGAAACCAGGCCCTTGCGGAAGAGAACGGTGTTCTCGTGGATGAAACGCAGCGGGACGAACTCGGTAAATCCGTGAGTGCGTTTCTGGATACTGCGCAGGAGATTCACATGGTTCACGACGTGGCGCGGATTCTCGATGTGACCGTACATGATGGTGGAAGTCGTGGGCACGCCGAGCGAATGGGCGGTGGTGATGATATCGACCCAGGCGGCGACATCGACTTTCTTGTGGCTCAGGATTTCGCGGACGCTGTCGTCGAGGATTTCGGCGGCAGTGCCGGGAATCGAGCCCAGCCCGGCCTCGCGCAGCATCCCGATGTACTCCGGGTACTCCATCCGAGTGCGCCGCGCGCCGTACATTATCTCCATCGGGGAGAAGGCGTGGATGTGGATGTCGGGAAATTCGGACTTGATGGCGACGAGCAGGTCGCGGTACTTGAGGGCCGGCATGTCGGGGTTGATCCCGCCCTGCATGCAGACCTCGGTGGCGCCGCGGGCGACGGCGTCGGCGACCTTGGCCAGGATAGTAGCGTCGGAATGGTCGTAGGCGTCGGACTCCCATTTCTGGCGCTTGAAGCCGCAAAACTGGCATCCGACGAAGCAGATATTGGTGAAGTTGATGTTGCGGTTGACGACGTAGGTGACTTCGTTACCAACGTCCTCGGCGCGGGCGAGGTCGGCGCATTTGACGACGGCGCGCAGGTCGTCGCCCTGGGCGGTGTAGAGGAGTAGGCCTTCTTCGGAGGTCAGTTCCTCGCGGTTGAGGCTTCGATTGAGGGCGTCTCGCACAGGCGGGGAGGCGCGATCGATCAGGGCGCCCAGCGGTGTCGCTTCGACTTCGTCGACAAAGCCGCGCAATTGTTCGAGGTTCACAACAAAGACCTCCGGTTTTAGAGACGAGCGGTGAGAGGGGCGACGGCCGGGGAAATCACGCCCCACTCATCGTGGATGGAATCGGGGTAAAACGCGAGCCGCCGAATTAGGTGAAAGCCGGCACGCGCACAACTAATCGCCTGCGTCATAACTATGGGGCCGACGCGCCTCGGAGATAATCCTCGTTGAGCGCCGGGAGCGCAAGCGTCATCGAGGTCGTTATAGGCGATTGGGTGGTAGGAGGCAAACGGGGTCGTCGGCGACGAGGCCGCGCTCCGATTCGAAATTTTGCAAGTCTGACGAATCGGGTGTATAAGGGCCGCCTGCTTTCCTTCCGAAATAGCCGCTGACATCCAATTGGCTTCGAGTCTTGACGAGGAGGTGTAGAGGAGAACCGTGAGAGTCGGTCAAACAGCACGTGAAATCTCATGCCGCCGATACAGCGATGAGGAGCAAATGCTGCGAATCATGTTGGAAGAGCGCAGTCCCCTCCGATTGGAACTAGAGGCGGCTGCCGCTGAAGCAGGGATGACCTATCGCATACG
>DASPQS010000172.1:0-5909 GCA_035624865.1 Binataceae bacterium (SeqCode)
CAATGATATTCTGAGAGAGTCGAGAGCGGCGACGCTATTCCAGCAGGTCGTCGCGAATCACCTGGATATCGATCGGCTCGAGGCCCAGCATCTCGTGCATGAAGCCTTCGATTCCGCCGTTCTCGTCGATCATCTCGAAGATCGGTTCGAGCTGGCGCGGGGTCAGCGGCATCTTCGGAAAGGTCGTGTTGCTCTCGAGGAAATCGGCAACAATCCGCGCACGATCGACGCCGAGCATCTCGAGCAGCATCGCGGCGCCCACCCCCGTGCGATCGCGCCCGGCCGAGCAATGGAAGACCAGCGGATAAACCTCGCGCTCCGCCAGCAGCTTGAAGAAGGACTGCCAGTCGTCGCGGAACTCGGTCACGATCACGAGATGTTCGTGGCCGGGTTTGCTCTCGATCCGGTGAAAGCCGTCGCGCCGGAACCACGGGTCGCCGATCGGAATATGCTCCCAGCGGACGCCTGAATCGAGGAACTCGGACCGCGGCGGACCGAGATGTTCCACCTCGAGCCGGCTCTGGAGCGTGACTAGCGTGCGCAGGCGGATGCTTGCCAGCGGATGCTCGATCTCTTCGGGGATATTGGCGAGGTGGGCCGAACGATAGACCATCCCGCTTCGCACCGTGCGCCCATCGGTCGTGGGATGTCCGCCGAGATCGCGGAAATTAAGCCCGCCAATCCGTCGCAACAGATCGAAATCAACTACAACGCGCGGATTCTCGGCAGCTCTGCTTTTAGGATCTGGTTCCTGTGACAAGACACTAAACCCGGGCGCCCTCGCGGCACCGCCATCCCGATCCACCCTCGTTCCTCTGACTCCTATATTCTAGCCCCCCGCCCGCGGTCACGAAAGGCTCTCGTCGCTCGATGGTATGCGAGGAAGATGTCGACAGGTTTAAGCGCACGTGAAGACATCAGAGCGAATTATTTGGTCGACGTGCCAAATCACCGGCATTTTCAGGAGGCGGCCCGCCGGCGCGGCCGCTGCTCTCGCGCGGACTCTTCGGCTGTCTCGGTTGGAGCGAGTGTCGTTGCGACAGACTCCCCAGGCCCCCGGCGGGACAATGATTTGAGCCAATCCTGGAAGCGTTCCATGTAGGTGTAGACCACCGGCGTGATGTAGAGCGTGAGCAACTGAGAGAAAACCAGGCCACCCACTACGGCCACGCCGAGTGGCCGGCGAGCGTCGGCCCCCGCGCCGAGGCCAATCGCTATCGGCAGCGTGCCCATCAGCGCCGCCATCGTCGTCATCATGATCGGACGGAAACGCACGATCGAGCCTTCGAAAATCGCTTCCGCCGCGTTCTTGCCGCCGCTACGCTGCGCCTCGAGGGCGAAATCGATCATCATGATCGCATTTTTCTTGACCAGGCCGACCAGCATGATGATCCCGACGAAGGCCAGCAGGTCGAGTTCCATCCGGAAGATCATCAGCGTGACGAGCGCGCCGAAACCTGCGGCCGGCAGCCCTGAGAGGATCGTGATCGGATGGATGAAGCTTTCGTAGAGGATGCCCAGCACGAGGTAGATGACCAGGATCGCAAGAATCAGCAAGAGACCGAGATTGCCCAGCGAGTTCTTGAACGCTTCGGCGGTACCGGAGTAGTTGGCGGTAATACTTTGCGGCAGCGTGTTGTCGGCCAGGCGCTTGACCTCATCGAGCGCCTTGCCTAGCGAAACGCCCGGCGCAACGTCGAAAGAAATCGTTACCGAGGGAAGCTGGCCGGAATGGTTGATCGACAACGGACCCAGCGTGCGCGTGATTTTCGCCACGGTGTCGAGGGGAACGAGCTGCCCTTTCGACGAACGCACGTAGAGTAAGTTGAGCGCCTGCGGATCCGCCTGGTAGCGCGGCTCGAGTTCCATCTCGACCCAGTATTCGTTATTCGGCGCGTAGATCGTGGAGATCTGCTCGGAGCCATAGGCCAGCGATAGCGCCTGCTCGATCGCATTGGCACTCAGACCCATCGAGTCGGCCTTGTCGCGATTGATCTCGACGTTGACCTGCGGATTCTTGATCTCGAGATCGCTGCTGACGTCGCGCAGACTCGTCAGCGCGCGCATCCTGCTTTCGAGCGCGCTCGCCGAGCTGAACAGCTCCTCGGTATTCGGGCTTTGCAGCGTCATCTGATACTGGCTCTTGGTGAACCGCGCGCCCATCTGGATCGCAGGCGGATTCTGGATGAACACCATCAGGCCCGGGATGTTCGAGAATTCGCGCCGCCATTTGGCGATAATCTGGTCAATCCCAAGTTTGCGCTGCGATCGCGGCACCAGATGAACGAAGCAAATACCAGTATCGAGTCCGCCGCCCGGACCGCCGCCGCCAACGCTCGAGAAGAAGGTCATGGTGTTGGGGTCGCGCGCTACCAGATGGTTCAGCACTTCCTGATGGCGCACCATCGCGTCGTACGAGATTCCCTGCGCCGCCTGGGTGAACATCAGCACCTGGCCCGCATCTTCCTCAGGCAAAAAGCCCTTCGGAATCGCGTAGAAGCCGTAGCCCGTGCCGACTACCAGAAGAAGCAGCAGCGCCATCGTCGCTCGCCGGTGGCGCATTACCCAGGCCAGGCTCACGCGGTAGGCTTCCAGCATGTTCTGGAACCAATGCTCGGTGACCTCGTAGAAACGGCCGTGCCGTTCGCTCGACGGCGGGCGGATAAAGCGGCTGCAAAGCATCGGTGTCAGCGTCAGCGAGACGAAACCGGAAACCAGGATCGCCGCTGCGATAGTTACCGCGAACTCATGCAGCAGGCGCCCGATTACCCCGCCCAGAAAAATCACCGGGATAAAAACTGCTGCCAGCGAAATCGTCATCGATAGAATCGTGAAGGCGATTTCGCCCGAACCCGCGAACGCCGCCGCCATCACCCCTTCGCCCATCTCCATGTGGCGCACGATGTTCTCGAGCATCACGATCGCGTCGTCCACCACGAATCCGACCGAGAGCGTGATCGCCATCAGCGACAGGTTGTCGAGGCTGTAGTCGAGCGCCCACATCACCGCAAAGGTCCCGACTATCGCCATCGGGAGCGCCAGGCTGGGGATGATCGTGGCGGAGACGTTGCGCAGGAACAGGAAGATTACCATCACCACCAGGCAGATCGTGATCAGCAGGGTGGACTGCACATCGTTGACCGACGCTCGGATCGACTCCGAACGGTCGTAGAGCATCGCCAGCTCGATCGATCGCGGCAGTTCCGCGCGGAACATCGGCAGCAGCCGTTTGATATTGTCTACCACCTCGACCGTGTTGGTTCCGGGCTGGCGCTGGATCGCGAGCACGACCGCCCGGTTGCCCTTGACCCAGCCCGCGGTCTTGTCGTTCTGCACGCTGTCGAGGACTTGCCCGACGTCGCTCAACCGCACCGGCGTGCCGTTGCGGTAGGTGATGATGGTCGGGCGGTAGGCGGTTGCGTTCTTCAGTTGGCCGCTGGCCTGGACGGTGTAGGCCTCATGTTCGCCATAGAGCGTGCCGGTGGGCAGGTTGACGTTGGCATTTTGCACGGCGTCGGCGACTTCGTTGATCCCGATACCGCGTGAGGCCAGCGCCCACGGATCGATTTGCACGCGCACCGCGTACTTTTGCGATCCGTAGACCTGCACCTGTGCCACTCCGCTGATCATCGAGATCCGTTCGGCCAGGTTGGTCTCCGCGTACTCGTCCACCGTCGACAGCGGCAGCGTCGGCGAGCTCATCCCGATGTACAGAATCGCCTTGTCGGCCGGGTTGACCTTCTGATACGAGGGCGGACTTGGCATCCCGTTGGGCAGCTGCGACTGCGCCGCCGAGATTTTCGATTGCACGTCCTGCGCCGCCGCGTCGAGGTCGCGGCTCAGGTCGAACTGGAGCGAGATGGTGGTGCTGCCCAGCACGCTTTGCGAGGTCATCTCCTGGAGACCGGCGATGGTGGAGAACTGGCGTTCCAACGGCGTCGCCACCGAAGACGCCATCGTTTCAGGACTGGCCCCGGGCAGCGAGGCCATCACCAGAATAACCGGGAAATCCACGTTGGGCAGGTCGCTTACAGGCAGGAATCGATACGCCGCGAAGCCGAAAATGAGGACCGCGATCGAGACCAGCGTCGTCATCACCGGCCGCCGGATGAAGATGTCCGAGAGGTTCATGCGCGTACGGTGCTCATAAGGAGGTCTTTATCCTGACCGCGGCGCCCGGCGCCAAACGCAATTGCCCGTCGGTCACCACTGTCTCGCCTGCGCTGAGACCGTTCCGCACCAGGATGTCTTTCTCGAACGGAGCCCCGGGTACAATCGGACGCGTGGTCACCTTCATATCGCTGCCCACCACGAAGACGAAGGGCCCCTGCTGACCGTTCTGCACGGCTTGTGACGGCACCAGCAGCGCGTTCTCGATCCAGTTGAGCGTCAGGCTTGCGCTGACGAATTGTCCCGGCCACAGTCGGCGGTTCTCGTTTTGAAACAGGCCCTTGAGCAGGATAGTTCCGGTCGTCCGGTCCACCGCGTTGTCGACGAAGCTCAGCACCCCGTGCTCGCCCGCATCCTGCGATCCCGGAATCGCCGCGTCGACCTCGAGCTGACGCGTCTCCATGTTCCGGCGTACGTCCGCGAGGCTGGCTTCCGGTATCGAAAAGTCTACGTAGATCGGCTGCACCTGGTTGATCACGACCATCGGGGTATCCGCGTCAGCCTTAATCAGATCGCCTACATGGACTTGCAGGTTGCCCGTGCGCCCGTCAATCGGCGAATGAATCTCGGCGTACTGAAGGTTGAGGCGCGCCGTCTCGACCGCGGCGCGATCGGCCGCCACCGTCGCGCGCAAGGCCCCGGCGGTGGCATGCGCCTGGTCGTACTGCTGCTGCGATCCGACGCCCTCTTTCAGAAGGAACGCATAGCGCTTTTCGTCGGTCTCGGCCTGGAGGTCTTGTGCTTGATCGCGAGCCAGAGTGGCCTGGGCCTGATGCAGCGCCGCTTCAAGTGGCCGCGGATCGAGATTGAACAGGAGTTGACCCTTGGAAACGTAGTCACCCTCCTTGAAATGAATCGCGACCAGTTGGCCCTCGGCCCGAGCCTTGACGTTCACCGTCGAAAACGCCTCGACCGTCCCGATCTCCTGCAACTGGTTGGGAACGTTCCTTTGCTCGACTTTCGCGACCAGCACCGGCACCGCGGGCGCGGCGCTCGTCGCTGTCTGTTCACCCTTGGAGCAGGCGCCGGCAGCGGCGGCGAGGGCCAGAACCGCAATCAGGCGGAACTTTACCCTCGTCGCGCTGGACACGCCTTGCTCCATTCGCAGGAACGCACTTTCAGGACTCCTGACTGGCTCTGCCGGGACCGCCAACCCTGCGCAGCCGAGAGCCGGTGACTGCTCGATCAATCTTATCAGGCTTGCGGCGACAGAGAACCCCGCGATGTACGGCTGCAACCGCCGCCATCCAAAGACCGCGTGCGTGCCCGCCTACGCCGGCCGCCCTCACCGCGGGATCACGGGCAGCACCAGCCGTGATCGGCGAGCGGCATCGTGGAACACGGTCTGCCTCGCGATTGCGACATCCTTGTCCGTGCCGAACGTGTGGCCGGTATTCGGATTACGGTCGAAATGGGGAAAATTGCTCGAGGAAACCTCGAGCCGGATCCGATGACCCGCTTTGAAGACGTGGCTGGTCGCCCATAGATCCACGTTGTACTCGTATACCTTGCCCGGCGTGATCGGAGAGGGCGCCGAGAGCGACTCGCGAAAGCGTGCGCGCACGATTCCCCCGGCCACATTCGCCGCGTAGTCATCCGGGCGCACGTCGACCAGCTTCGCCGTAAAGTCGGTATCCGGCGCCGACGACGCCGCAAACAGCTTGAGCGAAACCGGACCCGTCACCTCGAGATCGCGCGTCAGCACCTGGCTGGTATAGGCCAGCACGTCGTCGCGCTTT
>DASPQS010000173.1:0-30437 GCA_035624865.1 Binataceae bacterium (SeqCode)
GCCCAGCTCGAGGAGCGCAGGCGCAACCCGCGCGAGGATTTACTCACCGACCTGCTGAACGCCCGAGTCCAGGGCGAAGCGCCGCTCACCATGCCCGAGATGCTGAGCATCCTGAAGCAGCTGCTAATCGGGGGCAATGAAACCTCGACCAACCTAATCGGCAGCATGATGCTGGCGCTGATGAACAGCCCCGATCAACTCGAGGCTGTGCGCAGGGATCGCGGCCTCGAGCAGAACGCGGTCGAGGAGGCGCTGCGGCTGGACGCCCCGGTCCAGGGGCTCTTCCGTTCCGCGACCGAGGAAGTTGAGATAGGGGGCGTGAGGATTCCCAAGGGGGCCCATCTCGAGCTGCTCTATGCTTCGGGCAACCGCGACGATTCACGGTTTCATGATCCAGACCGCTTTGACGTGCGTCGGCGCGAGTCAAGCAACCATATGGCCTTCGGCTTCGGGATCCATTTCTGCATCGGCGCACCGTTGGCCCGCTACGAGGGCCGGGTCGCGCTGGATGTGCTCCTCGACCGCCTGCCCAACCTGCGATTGTCCCCGGGCCAGACGTTTGAGCATCATCCGCACTTCTTCCTGCGCGGCTTGAAGCATTTGCGGCTCGAATGGGACATTGCTTGACCGCGAGGGTTTGGCGAACACAGTTGGCGATCGCCGAACGTTTATCAAAAGATCATCGTAGGCCGAACCAGACCTGATAACGCGTTGTGCCGTGTGCCGTCGCTGCGATATCATCTACGCTTCCCGCAACCAGGAGCGTTCATAGGCCACACGCGCTTGAACTTTCAATGAAAAAGCTGACAGGTGCTCAAATCGTAGTCGAGAGCCTTATCGCCGAGGGTGTCGACGTCATTTTTGGCTACCCAGGTGGCGCGATTCTGCCCACCTATGACGCGCTGCTCGGCTCGAAGATGAAGCACGTCCTCGTCCGGCACGAACAGGGTGCGACCCACATGGCCGAGGGATACGCCAGGGTCAGTGGCCGTCCTGGCGTAGTCATCGTAACTTCGGGTCCGGGGGCGACCAACACCGTCACCGGTATTGCCGATGCATACATGGACTCGACCCCGATGGTGGTGCTGTCGGGGCAGGTATCGACCTCGCTTATTGGCAACGACGCCTTCCAGGAGGCCGACATCGTTGGCATCACGCGTCCCTGCACCAAGCATAACTACCTGGTCAAGGACGTCCGCGACCTGGCCCGCATCGTCAAGGAAGCCTTTTACATCGCCGGCAGCGGTCGGCCCGGCCCCGTGGTGGTCGACCTGCCTAAAGACGTCCAGCAGGCGGAACACAGCTTCAAGTACCCGGACAAGGTCGACCTACGCAGCTACAAGCCAACGATCCGGGGCAACCCGCGCCAGATTGAGCGAGCGATCGAAGCAATCGAAAAGAGCGAGAAGCCGCTCTTCTACGTCGGTGGCGGAGTGCAATGGTCGGGGGCGGCGCCCGAACTGACGCAACTGGCCCGCGGCCTCGGCATCCCGGTATGCGAAACCCTGATGGGCCTAGGTTCGTTCCCGGCTTCCGATCCGCTCTGCCTCGGAATGCTTGGGATGCATGGCTCGTACGGGACTAACACGGCGGTATGCAACACCGACTGCCTGATCGCGGTGGGTGCGCGCTTCGACGACCGCGTCACCGGCCGTATCGCCGATTTCGCGCCCAAGGCCGAGAGCATTATCCACGTCGACATCGATCCGTCCTCGATTTCCAAGAACGTGAAGGTCGACGTTCCGATCGTGGGCGACATCAAGTCGGTGCTCACCGATTTCCTGAAGGAAGTTCGCTCGCGCGAGGGTATCGCCAGGCACAAGGCCAAGTGGGCCAAGTGGCATCAGCAGATTCTGGAATGGAAGCGCGAGCGGCCACTCTATCAAAATGAGAATCATAGCGAACGTGAATCGGTCTCGCCCCTGCACGTGATCGAGGAAATGCACAACCTGACCAAGGGCGACTGCATCATCGCGACCGACGTCGGACAGCATCAGATGTGGATCGCGCAGCTGTTTCCGTTCGAGCGTCCTCGTTCCCTGCTTACCTCGGGTGGCCTGGGCACGATGGGCTACGGCTTGCCGGCCGGAATCGGCGCCAAGTTCGCGGCGCCGGACCGCAGAGTGATCGTCGTCTCCGGCGACGGTTCCATCCAGATGAATATCCAGGAGCTAGGCACCGCCGTTCAGTACGGCGTCGACATTAAAGTCGTCATCCTGAACAATCACTTCCTCGGAATGGTGCGGCAGTGGCAGGAGCGGTTCTACGATGAGCGCTACTCCTACAGCGCGATGTCGGTGCCTAACTTTGTCAAGCTCGCCGACGCGTACGGCGCCAAGGGTTTTCGCATCGAGAAATCCAAGGAGCTGGCCAAGACCCTGAAGGATGCGTTCGCCACGCCGGGCCCGGTTCTTATCGACGTCGTCATCCCGAAGGAGGAGGCTGTGATGCCGATGATTCCTCCAGGCGGTGCGATGTCGGAAATGCTGTTCGCGTAGACTGCGCAGAGCTTAACCATCGAGCTGATAGAGCGAGGCAGCGGAGGTCGCTTTCCTTTCCCTTTTTTCCCGAGAGTCGGTAGGCTGAGCGAAATCAGCAAACGCGGAGGATCCCACGATGGCGGCTCGGCTACCTTATCTTACCCGCAACGATCTGCCCGAGGACGATCGCGGCATCTGGGACGATTTCGTCAAGGTCCGCGGCACCGAGCCCGGCCATATCCATCGCACTGTCGCCAACGCGCCCAACCTGTTGCGCCGTTTCGTCGACCTCGCCAATGAATTGCGTAATGGCACACAGCTCGATCCCAAACTGCGCGAGCTTGCACTGATGACGGTGGGCCGGCTGACCGGCGCCGACTACGAATTCACACATCACTGGAACATGTCGCTACGTGTCGGGGTGAAGCGCGAGCAGCTTGAACATCTGGCTGATTTCGAGACCTCCCCGGCGTTCAACGACCATGAACGCGCGGTGATCCGCTACGCGGTCGAGGCGACGCGGGACGTAAAGGTCAGCGACGCGACCTTCAACGCATTGCGCGGGTTCCTCGACAACCGCCGTATCATGGATCTGGTGATGAATGTTGCCTTCTACAATTCCGTTGCTCGCGTGATTGTCCCGTGTGGCGTGGAACTCGAGCCCGGCGCTAAAAGGAACTGACCCCGAGCCTGACTACTGGAGGTCATACCGATGGCAGCACGGCTTCCCTATGTTGATCGCGAAGGTCTGCCCGAAGCTGACCGCGACATCTACGACCGTCTCGTGCGGGAGCGCGGAGGTGCTCCAGTCGGCAATATCTTCCGCACGCTCGCCAACGCTCCCAACCTGCTGCGGCGGTTCAATGCCCTTGGCGGCGAGCTGCGCAACGGGACCCAGCTTGATCCGAAGTTGCGTGAACTCGCACTGGTGACGGTCGGCCGCCTGACCAACGCCGACTACGAGTTCACGCATCACTGGAATATTTCGTTGCAGGTCGGCGTCAAACGCGAGCAGCTCGAGCATCTGGCGGAGTTCGAGACGTCGCCGCTGTTCAACGATCACGAACGCGCAGTGATGCGTTACGCGCTAGAGGCAACGCGTGACGTCAAAGTCAGTGACGGGGTCTTCGACGGCTTGCGCGGATTTCTCGACAACCGCCGTATCATGGATCTGGTGATGAACGTCGCATTTTACAATGCCGTGGTGCGCATCCTGGTGCCATGCGGTGTGGAGCTGGAACCTGGAGCCAAAAGGAACTAAAGATCTGGCGAAACTCTTGACTTTGTCGGACCAGAAGTGGAACTTTCCATCAGTGGTACTCTAACCTAACGCGGAGATCTGCTAATGCCAGAATTCGACCTAGTGGTTAAAAACGGGATGATCGTGGACGGAACGCTCGCGCCGCGTTTCCGTGACGACATCGGAATCAAAAACGGGCGCATTGCCAAAATTGGGCGAATCATGCCCCATGAGGCGTCGAAGGTTATCGAAGCCGACGGCTTGGTTGTCGCCCCCGGCTTTATCGACCTGCACACCCATTACGATGCGCAAATCTTCTGGGATCCGTATCTGACGATCTCGGGCTGGCATGGAATAACCTCTGTCGTCCTCGGCAATTGCGGGTTCGGCTTCGCACCCGTCAAGCCCCAGGACGTCGAGCGTTCGATGCTCACGATGGTCCGCACCGAGGCGATTCCATTGCGTTCGATGCAGGCGGCCCTCAAGTTTAGCTGGGAAACCTATCCTCAGTTCATGGATGCGCTGGATCGCCAGCCCAAGGGCATCAACCTGCTCCCGTACGTTCCGATGAATCCGCTGCTGGGCTACGTTATGGGTATTGACGAGTCCAAGACCGGACGGATGCCGACGGACGCAGAGCACGCCACGATGCGCCGCTTGCTGAACGAGGCGATGGACGCGGGTGCATGCGGATGGTCTGCGCAGCGTTTGGTACCCGACGGCCCGTCGTCCGTGCAGCGCGATTTTGACGGCTCGCCGATGAACACCGACCTTATGCACGACGAGACCTGTATCGAGATGGCGAAGGTGTTGGGCGAGCGCGGCGAAGGCTTCCAGGAGC
Source organism: Binataceae bacterium (SeqCode) (assembly GCA_035624865.1). Classification (GTDB taxonomy): domain Bacteria; phylum Desulfobacterota; class Binatia; order Binatales; family Binataceae; genus JASHZA01. The sequence goes on from DASPQS010000173.1 coordinate 4,562, forward strand.
TGACGCTTTCGAGCTGGGATCCCAAGAAGGACGCCAAGCATTTCGAGTTGCTCGCCGAGATCAGCGGCCGCCCCATCATGTTCGAGGCCGTCGCGACGCAGGACCGCTTCCCGCACCGCCATCGCAACACCTTGAAGTGGCTCGAGCGCTGCCGCCAGCGCGGACTCCGCGTTTACGGGCAGGGTGTCACGACCGACGCCGGCCTGAGCTTCACCTTTGAGGACTGGAACCTGTTCGACGACTCCGACTCCTGGCGCGAAGCGACCACCGGCACGGTGGCTGAGCGCAGGGAAAAGCTCGGTGATCCCCGGCGGCGCCAGGCCTTGAAAGACCAGATGCCGCGCGAAAGCCTGATCACCAGTTATTTCGACGAGATCATCATCACCGATTGCGTGAAGGCGGAGAATAAGAACCTCGAGGGTCTGACCCTGCGCAAGGCCGCCGCGCAAACCGGCAAGCATCCGGTTGACGTGATGCTCGACCTCGCGGTCTCCGAAGACCTCAAGACCGAGTTCTTCGCTCCCGCCGTCAACCAGAACATGGATCTGATGAAGGAACTGATCGATACGCCGTCGATCGCATTTGGTGTTAGCGACGGTGGCGCGCACACTAAGTTCCTGACCGCCGGCCGTTTCCCGACCGAGGGTATCGTGAAGTACGTGCGGGAGAAGCAGTGGCTCAGCCTCGAGCAGATTCATTGGAGACTGAGCGCGTTGCCTGCGTTCTGCGCGGGCTTCAAGGATCGTGGATTCCTGCGCGAGGGTGCGCCGGCCGACATCGTGGTTTACGATTTCGAGAACCTTAAAGTGACGCCGATCGAAATTCTCCACGATCTGCCGGGCGACGAGTGGCGCCGCGTGCAGAAGGCCGAAGGCTACAAGTGGATCATCGTCAATGGCGAGGTCACCTTCAAAGACGGCGCCTGCACCGGGGCGACCCCGGGTAGGCTGCTGCGCCACGGCGTGAGCGCCTGAGCCCCACGGCAACCGAGTAGCGATTGAAAGAAAAGGCGGCGGGATTTCTCCCGCCGCCTTTTTCCTTTCTGTCGCGGGCCGCGCCGACCCCGGGTGCTGCTTCGCTTCGATTAAGGTTCTGGCGTTGGCGCGCGAGTGATCTAGAAGTCGCCGCGTTTGACCCTCGCCATCAGTTTCTCGCGCTTCGCGACCGACCAAGACTGGCTCCGCCCGAAGCTGGTTCAGCCGCCGTACATCGCCTCGATTTGCGCGCGGTAATGCTCCTGAACGACCTTGCGGCGCAGCTTAAGGGTCGGCGTCAGTTCGCCGTTATCTTGCGAAAACGGGCGGGCGGTCAGCGTAAAGTCGACGATCGCCTCGACGTCCGAGAGCGGCCGGTTGAATTCGCGAATCCGCGCGTGAAAGAATTCGCGCACTTTTGCCTCGTTCACCAGTTGTTCAGGGTCCTTGCCCTCGAGTTGAAGTCCCTTCAGTTGCGCGGCGAGGCTCTCAAAGTCCGGCACCAGGATCGCCGCCAGATGCTTGCGGCGGTCGCCGACGACACAGGCCTGCGCGATATATGGGTCGCTCGCCAGCCGGGTCTCCAGATTTGCCGGCGAGATATTTTTACCTCCCGAGAGGACAATGATTTCCTTCTTGCGGTCGGTGATACGGATGAAACCCTCGCCGTCGATTTGTGCCACATCACCAGTGTGAAGCCAGCCCGCGCTGTCGATCGCTTCGCGGCTTTCGGCTTCGCGCCCGTAATAACCTCTCATCACGTTGGCCCCGCGCACCAACAGTTCACCGTCCGCCGCGGTTTTCACTTCGATATCCTTGAGGGGACGGCCGACGGTGCCGATCCGGGTCTGCCCATGCAAGTTGCACGAGACCACCGGTGCTGCCTCGGTCAGTCCGTAGCCCTCTACGATTGGAACTTCGGCAGCGGCCAGGAAACGGTTGATCTCGACCGGCAAAGGCGCGCCCCCCGAAATCAGATAGCGCAGGCGCCGGCCGAAAATTGCCCGTATTTTGTCGAAGACCAGCCGGCGGAAGACCGGCATCGCGGCGCGCAGGTGCGGCGGCAGAGCACGCCCGTGGTGACGATACTCGGTGGCTCGGGCGCCGATCGCGATCGCGGCGCGGAAAATTTTCTGCCGCAACACGGGCGAGGCCTCGACTGTCCGCATAACGCGGCTGTATATGACCTCGAGTAACCGCGGTACCGTCAGCACTACCGTGGGCTCGACTTCGAGGAGATTCTGCGCGATCTGACCCAGTCCTTCCGCGTAGTTGATCGTGCCGCCGGCCGCCATCACCGTGTAATAGCCTGCGGTGCGCTCGAACGAGTGAGCTACCGGAAGGAAAGAAAGCGTACTATCCGTCTCGTCGAGCCCCAGCGCAGCGAGATTCGAAGCGCAATTGGCCAGGATGTTCCGGTGCGATAGCATCGCCCCTTTCGGCGGTCCGGTGGTGCCCGAGGTATAGATAAAGGTTGCAAGGTCGTCACCGCTGCCTTCGATCGCAGAGACAGGGTCAAAATTGCTCGCGTGCTCCAATGTGATTATCCTGGCCCCGTTGCTCTCGCCCGGCACAGCTCCCGGATGCAGTGTTATGATGCCTTCGACGTCCGGCAAAGCCGACGCGATTTGCCCCACTTTTCGAACCAGATGGTCCCCGCTTACCGCGATCAGGCGGGCCCCTGAATCCGCGATAACGTGCCGGGTCTCCTCTACCCCGCTCGTGGTGTAAAGCGGTACGACTACGGCTCCGGCGCCGAGCACGGCCTGGTCGACCACCACCCATTGCGGCGAGTTCTCCGAAAGGATGGCGACACGGTCGCCCGGTTGGAGGCCCAGCCGGATCAGGCCGCCGCGCAAACGCATCGCCCGCTGGGCTATATCGCTCCACGAATGGTCGCGCCAGGAGCTTTCATAACGATCGCGCAGGAACGCTCGCCCGCTGTACTTCCGCGCCAGCCGTTCAAAAATTTGGGCCAAGCTCGCCGCTGCGCTCGCCATTCAATCCCTCCCGCCGCTCAAGCATTGCGCCTCGATTTGTAGTCAAAACGCGAGCCAACTGCTATCGCTCTGGCCGAGCCGGGCCGATCCGTCTCAGCTTCTTGCGGCGTCAAACCGCGGCGGGCTGGGCCTCAAAATAGGCGTTCCATTGCAGGTCAGCTATCTATTACTATTACCGCCTGTGACTGTCCGACGTGAGCAAGGAACCCAAGAGATGACTCTTGAACAAATCGACCTGATCGACCTCGACTTCTTCGTTCGTGGCGATATGTACGAAGCGTTTAAGCTGCTGCGGGAGCGGGACCCGGTTCACTGGCAGCAGCGTCAGCCTGGCCGCAGCTTCTGGTCACTTACCCGCTATGAGGACGTGCTCGCGGTCTATCGCGACGCCAACAACTTCAGTTCCGTACTGGGCGTCACTCTATACTTCGGCAAACCCGAACCTGACCGGTCAGGTTTGGGCCGGATGATGATCATGACCGATCCACCGCGGCATGCGAAAGTACGCCAGGTGGTGAGCCGCCGTTTTACCCCGAGGGCCGTGGCGCTGTACGAGAGCCGGATCCGCCAGATCGCCTCCGAGATCGTCGACTCGATTATCGAGCGCGGTGAATGTGACTTCGTGGTTGATGTGGCGGCCAAATTGCCGACCGCCGCAATCTGCGAGTTGATGGGGATTCAGCGCGAGCACTGGGATCTGATGTTTACCATTGCGAATCAGTCCGTCGGCCGCCACGACGAAGAGTATTCGATGGGACGGACCGGGCGCGACACCATGTATGACGCCCAGGCGCAGGCCGCTGAGTTCTTCATCAAGGAAGCGGAAAAACGCAGGCGCAAGCCGACCGATGACCTGATTAGCGCTATCGTTCACGGCTCAGTGATGGGCGAAGCGCTCGCGCCCCCGGATATAGTGGCGAACTGCTGGATGCTTATCCTCGGCGGCCAGGAGACCACCCGCAATGCGATTTCCGGTGCGATGCTGGCCCTGGTGCAAAACCCCGATGAGCGCGAAAAGTTCTATGCGGATCCGGATCCGGCGGCGCCTCTCGCTATCGAGGAATTCTTGCGCTGGACCTCGCCGGTCACTCATATCATGCGTACTGCTATGAGCGACATGACCATCCGTGGCGAGAAAATCCGTGCGGGCGACCGCGTGGTGCTGTGGAACGCCTCGGCGAACCGGGATGAAGCACAGTTTCCGGACCCCGACCGTTTCGATGTGCAACGGAGCCCAAACGAACATCTGGCCTTCGGTTACGGCGAGCACTTTTGCCTCGGCGCGAATCTCGCCCGCCTCGAGATGCGGGTGATGTTTGAAGAATTGGCGCGACGAATTCCCGACATCGAAATTGCTGGACCGGTCGAGCGTCTTCGCTCCAATTTTGTTGCCGGGATCAAGCATATGCCGGTGAGATTCACGCCCCATGCCGTGGAACGCGCGAAGCCCGTATCCGCCGCATAAGCCAGCGACGCGCCGTTAATTTAAAGGATTACTTGAGCCTTCAGCGGTTGGCTCATTGCCATCGCGAATGCTACTCTCGCTTCAGTTCTGCTTCTTTATCGTGCATCGGATGATTCGCCGGGCTAATAGCTGCGTGACTTGTCCGCATCGTCAGATGTCTTCGGTTGGCCTATGACGATGAGGAACGCTTCCGTTCAGATTCACGCTAATTTGCCGTCCTCGCCAGGACTGCATCGGTTCGCGATCGTGTGCGTGACTGCGACCTTTGTCCTGATTTTCGTCGGCGGTCTTGTTACCTCGACCGGTTCGGCGCTCGCGGTGCCGGATTGGCCGCTTGCCTTCGGTCACTTGGTACCGAAATTAGTCGGTGGCGTGCGCTTTGAGTACGGTCATCGCGTGGTGGCGGGCGTGGTCGTCATATTGACCGCAGTTCTGGCGGCGTGGACGTGGCATGCGGAACCGCGCCGATGGGTTCGCAAAACGGCTCTTGCGGCCCTGGGCCTGATTGTCGCGCAGGCGATTCTGGGGGGCATCACGGTTTTGTTGCTTTTGCCGCTTGCGGTGGCGGTGGCGCACGCGGCCACCGCGCAGGCGTTCTTTTGCCTGATCGTTGCGATCGCGGTGTTCACGAATCCGCGTTTCGGCGAAGTTTCAGGAGAGCAGCCTGAGGCCCAAAAGTTACCCGTGGCGAGGCTGGCCGTGGTAACCACCGCCGTGATCTATGCCCAAATCCTGATCGGCGCTCTAATGCGCCACTTGGGGGCCGGCCTCGCGATTCCCGACTTCCCGCTGTCCTTCGGCGGCGTGTTGCCGCCTTTCGACTCCGTTTATGTCGATGTGAACTTTGCTCATCGATGCGGCGCGCTGGTGGTTACCGCACTCGTAATATCCCTGGTTGCGCGCATCATTTTTCACCGGGAAGAAGCAGGTCTTCGCCGCCCCGCGATAGGGCTGATTATCTTGCTGATGCTCCAGATTACTTTGGGGGCACTCACTATCTGGAGCGGGCGCGCGGTAATCCCGACTACTGCGCACGTTGCGATCGGGGCGGCGCTGCTCGCCACTTGCGTGACGCTGGCGCTGCGTGCGTTCGCCCTTGAGCATTTGGCAGCGGCACCCCAAGCGGATAAAGTGCCCGGGAACCTCGAGGCAGTGATGGAACGTGGGGTGACCATTTGAATTCCGGAGTTGCGGCTATAACGAGTCCGCTGGCTCTCGCGCGCGATCGCGTGATGGCCTATTACGAGTTGAACAAGCCCCGGGTGCTTACGATGGTCCTGATCACCACGCTTGCCGGCTTTTACATGGGCAGCGGCGGGCCATTCGACTTTGCCGATGCGCTCAAAGTTCTCGCCGGAACGGCGCTCGCCGCCGGAGGTACGCTCGCCCTCAATCAGTACTTCGAGCGAGACACCGACGCGATGATGGTGCGCACCCGGGACCGTCCGCTGCCTTCCGGCCGGTTAGCTCCGATTGAGGCCCTGCTTTTCGGACTGCTCACCAGTGTCGCCGGCCTCGTCTTCCTATGGCGCGCGGTGAATCCGCTATCCGCGACCGTGACCGGCGCGATCACTTTTCTCTATCTCGCGGCCTATACGCCGATGAAGCGATACTCCTGGATGTGTCATGTGGTGGGCGCAGTCCCGGGTGCGCTGCCGCCCCTCATCGGATGGGCCGCGGCGCGCGACAGCCTCTCCGCGCAACCGTGGGTTCTTTTCGGGATCATGTTCCTCTGGCAGTTGCCCCATTCGCTCTCGATCGCGCGGATTTACCAGGAGGATTACGCGCGCGCCGGGATGTCTCTCCTGCCCAGGGAACGTCCCTACGGCAATCCCGCTAACCTCCTGATGCTGACTGCGACCATTGTGCTGGTAGCCTTCGGCACCTTGCCCACCTGGATGGGCTTTGCCGGCTGGATCTATCTGGGTGCGGCGGTAATCCTCGGCGCCATGATGCTCTACCACAGCGTCAGGCTGGTCCGCAGCATGGCGACCGAAGCCGGAGCTCGGCGAGTGATGATGCTATCGCTGATCTACCTGCCCGCGGTGCTGCTCGTCATGGTTCTGGACAAGGTTTGATTCTTCTCGCGCCCCTTTCGACCCGATTCACCAACTTTCTTTGGCCTGTATACTGATACGGCCTGCGCTGTGCAGCCCGCCACGCGTGCTGTACGCTTGCAGGATCGACTTTCATCGGAAAGGGGCTTGCGCAATTGCCGTTGGATGAAAACGACGCCAGGGAACAAGCCGCCGACTTGAGCCGCAACTCCGTCGAGGTGATCTCAGGCGACGAACTCGCGGCGAAACTTCGCGAAGGGCGTCCTCTGCGCATCAAGCTCGGCATGGACCCCACCGCACCTGATCTCCATCTGGGCCATTCGATTTCGCTCAAGAAGCTGCGCGATTTCCAACGCCGCGGCCATACCGTGATCTTTCTCGTCGGCGATTTCACCGCGATGATCGGCGACCCCACCGGACGCTCCGAAGTCCGCAAGCCGCTCTCGTCCGACCAAATCAAGCTCAACGCCGAGACCTACCAAAGCCAGGTCTCCAAGGTGCTCGACCCGGCGAAAACCGAACTCCGTTTCAACAGCGAATGGATGAACCGGGTCGATATGAGCCAGCTGATCGAGATTGCCGCCAAGCTCAGCGTGGCCCGCATCCTCGAACGCGACGACTTCGAGCAGCGCCTCGAGCGCCAGGAGCCGCTCTTCCTCCACGAGCTCCTCTACCCGCTGATCCAGGGCTACGATTCCGTCGCCCTCAAGGCCGACCTCGAACTCGGTGGAACCGATCAGAAGTTCAACATGCTGGTCGGACGCGAGCTCCAGCGCGCCTACGGACAGCCGCCCCAGGTCGTGATGACGATGCCGCTGCTCGAGGGCCTCGACGGCAAGCGCAAGATGTCAAAGTCCTACGGAAACTATGTCGGACTGAACGAAAAGCCCGAGGATATGTTCGGGAAGCTGATGTCGGTTTCCGACCATCTGATGCTGCGCTATTTCGAGCTGCTCACCGACGTCGACGCCGCCGAACTCGCGGCCATCCGCTCCGGCGCGATTCACCCGATGGAAGCGAAGAAGCGCCTCGCCGAGCTGATCGTCACCGAATATCACGATACCGCCGCAGCCGAACTGGGCCGGCGCTACTTCGAGTCGAAATTCCAGCGGCATGAAGTGCCGGACGACATTCCCGTCTTCCGGATCGCGCAGGACCTCTGGATCTGCGAGCTGATGAAGCAGTTGCGCTTTGCCGCCTCGACCAGCGAGGCGCGCCGTCTGCTCGGCCAGGGCGCAGTCCGCGTCGACGGTCAGACCGTCACCGACGTAAATTTCCGCTTCGTCCCCGGCGATCACCGGATTCTCGAGGTCGGCAAGCGCCGCGTCGCCAGGATCGAACGCTGACCTGCCTCAGCCCTTCGGCAACCCCAGCACGCGTTCCCCGATGATATTGTGCTGGATCTGATTCGTCCCCGCCGCGATCGTTCCGGCTCGCGCCCCCAGCATCCGATACGACCAGCGCCCCTCGTCGATCGCCATCGGCGACCTCCATTCTAGCTGGCTGTATGGCCCCAGCAGTTCCATCGAGAACTGCATTATCCGCATTGCCAGTTCCGTCGCACACAGCTTCATGATCGACCCTTCCGGCCCCGGGGGCAGCCCCTTGAGCCGCCGGGTCAGATTCCGCAGGGCGGTGTATTTGAGCGCTTCGGCCTCGATCTTGAACTCCGCGATCTTCTGGCGAACGTCCGAGTCCTCCCATGCGGGCCGCCCCTCGCGCTCGACCCGGCGCGCCAGCCGCGACAGTTCCCCCACCACCGCGATTATCGGGCTGCCGCCGCCCCCCAGGCCGCGCTCGTACATCAGCGTCGTGATCGCGACCTGCCACCCCTGGTTCTTCTCGCCGACCAGATTCTTCTTGGGCACGCGCACATCGTCGAAAAAGACCTCGTTGAAGCCCCTCGCTCCCGTCATCTGCACCAGCGGACGCACAGTAATTCCGGGCGTCTTCATATCAACCAGGATATAGCTGATCCCCCGATGCTTCGGGGCTTCGGGGTCGGTGCGGCACAACACGAACGCCCAGTCCGCGTATTGCGCCTGCGAAGTCCAGATTTTCTGGCCGTTGATCCGGAAGTAGTCGCCGTCCTCGACCGCCCGCGTCTGCAGCGACGCCAGGTCGGATCCCGAGTTGGGCTCCGAATACCCCTGGCACCAGATCTCCTCGCCCGTCACGATCTTCCGGATAAAGCGCTCCTTCTGCTCGGGCGTCCCCCAATGCATCAGGGTGGGGCCGACCAGGCTCGGACCCGATCCGATAAACGGCAGCGGCACGTTAAACCGCTGCAGTTCCTCATGGTAGATAATCGATTGCAGGATCGAGAGCCCGCGCCCGCCGTAGTCCTTCGGCCAATCCACGCAGGTCCATCCGCCCGACGCCAGCCTGCGCCACCACCCGACCTTCTTGTTCCAGTCCTCGTCTGTCTCCGACGCCATTCCGTCCACTGGCTGGCTCGCATTTCGTGGCGCATTCTGCTCGAGCCAGGCCCTGAACTCCCGGCGAAAGGCTTCATCTTCGGCGCTGTAATTGAAATCCATTCTGGTTCACCCGCGCTGCCGGTTGGCGAAATAATCCGCGCCCCACGCAGATTTTCGCATACACCGGCGCCGCGCGGCAAAGCAACGCGCTACGGCTTTACCGCCCCGTCCGGGCGATTGACAACGCCGACGTGATAGCGGGAAATAGTCCCTGATTTTCGACCAATCCAGGGCCGTCGTCCGGCCCTTTGGTACGAGGGAGAGCCTCCGATGGAACTGCTGCATACCATGATCCGCGTCAACAACCTCGACGAATCGCTCAAGTTCTACTGCGACGCGCTCGGGATGAAGCTCCTGCGCAAGCACGACTTCCCCAACGGCAAATTCACCCTCGCCTTCGTCGGCTACGGCGAAGAGCGCGACCATACGGTGATCGAGCTCACCCACAACTGGGACACCTCGAGCTACGATCAGGGCACCGCCTTCGGCCATCTCGCGGTCGGCGTCGACGATATCTACAAAATGTGCAACACGCTCAAGCAAAAAGGCGTCAAGGTCGTGCGCGAGCCCGGTCCGATGAAATTCGGCGGACCCGAGATCGCCTTTATAGAAGATCCCAACGGCTACAAGATCGAGCTGATCCAGCACAAGCAGGGCGAGACCATGAAGCTCGGCTGATCCGGCATGAAGCTCGGGTGATCAGATCGATCCCAGCAATCGCGCATCGGAGAGAAGGACCAACATCATGAAGGCTGCCGCATTCAAGCGCCAGAACGAGATGGGCATCGTCGAAGTTGCCAAGCCCAAGGCCGCACCCGGCGAGGTCGTGCTCAAGGTCCATGACTGCGGCATCTGCGGCTCCGATCTGCACGCATGCCAGTACGGCTTCGGGATGCCCGCCGATTCGATCATGGGGCACGAATTCTGCGGCGAAGTGCACGAGATCGGCGCCGGCGTCCGCGGCTTCGAGCCCGGCCAGCGCGTCGCCGGCCTGCCCTTCGTCTCCTGCGGCACCTGCGACCGCTGCAAGCGCGGAATGCAGATCCACTGCCACAACTTAAAGGGGCTCGGCCTCGGCCAGTTGCCCGGCGCTTACGCCGAGTTCGTATCCTGTGCTGCCACGAGCCTCTTCAAGCTGCCCGACAACGTAAGCTCGCGCGACGGCGCTCTGGTCGAACCGCTCTCGGTCGGCCTTCACGCGGTCAAGCGCTCCGGCGTCGGCCCGGGCGCAACGGCGATCATCATGGGCGCCGGACCGATCGGGCTTGCCACGCTGACCTGGGCGAAAGGGAAGGGCGCCACCGTCGTCGTGTCGGAACTCGCCGAGGGGCGCGCCGAACTCGCCCGCAAGCTCGGCGCCGACGTCGTCGTCAATCCCAATAGCCAGAGCCCCGTCGACAAGGTGCGCGAGATGACCGAGCGCAATCCCGAGCTGGTCTTCGAATGCATCGGCGTCAAGGGCACGCTCGAGCAGGCCATCAACATGGTCGGGCCGCGCAGCCAGGTGGTGGTCGTCGGCGTTTGCATGGAGCCCGACCAGATCCAGCCCATCCAGTGCATCATGAAGGAAGTCAGCGTCAACTTCGTGCTCGGCTACGACCCCGTCGATTTCGACGACACCATCGACGCGCTCGCGACCGGCAAGATCAAGCCGCAGCCGATGGTGACCGATATCATTACAGTGGATCAGGTGCCCGAGATGTTCACCGCGCTGCGCCGCCCCGGCTCCCGCGCCAAGGTCCTGGTGGAGTTCCCGCACTAGGTCCCGGTACGCATTTTTTCATCATTGCGGGCTGCGTCTGGCCGACTCCTTCGGCCGATGGGTGTTGAGACGGCTACGCGACCTTGCTCCTTCCGCCTGTGCTGACGAACCGGAGCTCGACGCGCTTGTTCAGCGCTTTGGCGATGCGCCTGAGCATCGCAAGCGAATGCCCTTCGTAGTCCGCGTCCTCCAGCCTGCTGATCACCGAGGCGGTCGTGCCGACACGTTTTGCGAGTTGCTCTTGGGTCAGGCCTGCGCGCTTTCGAAGTTCGTAGATCTTGCGCGCTACGGTATCGTTCGCCTCGGCCTCGGCGAGACCAGTCATTCTTTCTGGGCGGCCTTCATAATAGCGCCGATGAATGATTTCGATCGCGTCCGTCGTGGCCTTTTGCCTGGTCGTCTTTCTCATGTCCTTGCTTCCCTTCGGGGTGGGGCTATGACTCCTCGAAGGTATGGAGCTTGGGATCTTTTTCGTATCTTTGCTTTCGCGTGAGCGCCGTTTCGATGGCAGCCTCGGGGACTCTGTCCTCCTTCGTCAGTCCGTGTGCCAGCACAGCTGCTACACGCCCGCGGAAGAAGTACAGGATCCGGTAGTTCATGTGTTGCAGGCCAACTCTCAGCTCATGAATGCCATCGCGGCAGAAGGCCCGCTTCCGGCCGGCGCAATTCGTGTCCGAGTTCGGCCAGCCTCTCTGAATTCTGACCCTGCACTTGTCCTGCGCTTTGGGCGGCAAGCTGTCGAACCATTCGAGAACCGGTACGGTTCCATCCGCTTTGCGGTAGAAGACAACTTGGGTCTTCGGCATTCTTCTTCTAGCAGATTTCGCAAAATTGCGAAAGAGCCATGTCCTGGCCGATCCGTTCCAAGCCTCAGCGCAAGAGCAAACGACTGACGCGGCGCCTCCTCAGCACCCCAAGAACTCCTTGATCGCACCCAGCGCCTCGGGCTCCAGCAGCGACGGCGCATGGCCCACCCCCGGTACCTCCACCACCCGCGTCGCCGGCATCACCTTCACCATCCGCTCGGTCGTCGCCCGCGCGAGGATATCGCTCTCCGCGCCCCGCACCACCAGTATTGGCGCCGTGATTCGCGCGAACGGCACCCACATGTCCATCGGGCGCGCGGCCGACCCCGTGCGCGGTATATTGCGCACCGCCGGATCCATCTTCCACACCAGCCGCCCACCGGGTCCGGGCTTTACCGCCCATTTGACGAACTCGGTCAGCGCCGCTTCCGGCGTCTCCCGCAGCGCCGGATAATTCTCGCGGTAATATGCCGCGACTTCCCCGAGATTGGCGAAATCCGTCGGCGATGCCGTCATGTATTCGGTGATCCGTTTCGCTCCGCTCTGATCGACCTCGGGTCCCACGTCGTTCAGCACGATCTTCGCGACCCGCTCCGGATAACCTCCCGCATAGATCATCGAAATCACGCCGCCCATCGAGGTGCCGATCAGCGTCACGCGCTCGATCCCGAGCGCCTCCAGCATCGCCGCCAGATCGCTGCTGTACGTCGCCGGGTTGTAATCGCCCGACGGTCCCCATTCGCTGTCGCCGCGCCCGCGCACGTCGATCGCCATCACCCGGTACGCCGCGGAGAGATGGGGCGCGAGCGCGTCGAAATTATGGGCGTTGCCGCTCAAACCGTGGAGACATACCAGCGGCGGTTTCGGCCCGCCGCCGAAATCCAGGTAATGCAGCTTGAGTCCGTTTACCGTTACGAACTGGCTCGAAGGCACTTCGCCTCCTCCTTTCTGAATGCACTGTGGTCGTAGCGCGAGACTATTCGATCGGGGAGGCCTGGGCCAACGCACGCAGCCGCTCGGGCACGATAATCATCCGCCGTCCGTCGCGAATAATCATCCGCTCGTTTTCGAATTCAATCAGATGCTCGGTCGTTCGCTGGCGCGAGGCCCCGACCAGTTCGGCCAGATCGAAATGCGTCAGCTTGAGCGTCAGCAACACCCCGCGCGCCTCCTCGGCGCCGAACTTGGTCCCGAGTTCGAGCAGCGCGTCGGCCAGCCTTTCGCGCACGCTCAGCCCCTGGTAATTCGTGTACCGTTGCAGCATCGCCCACCAGCGCCCCACCGTGACTTCCAGCATCCGGCTGAAGCGCTCCAGCGGTACTCCCAGCATTACTTCCACCAAGGTCGAAGGACTGCCCACACCCACGATGCAATCGCTGAAGGCATCGCAGCGGAAGGGGCGCGTCGCGTTTGGCAACAGCGAAGACACGCCAAAGACCTCGCCCGGTCCGACCAGGCCGACCAATACCCGCTCCTCGCGATTAAGCAGCGAAAGCTTGGCCACGCCCGAAAGCAGTATGTAGACCTGGTCCGACGCTTCGCCCTCGTAGAAGATCGTCTCGCGCTTTTTTCGTCTTATAGGAGTTAAACTCTGCGCGAGACCCTGCAACTGGTCTCTATTGAGCCACGATAGATTGCGTAGACGTCCCAAAAAATTTGCGTCTATCGCGGTCTTGGCTTGGCGCTTGTTCACTTGGTCTTTGCTATCACAGCCGGGCACTGTGTCGCCAAGGCGACAAATGCGCGCGATATCAAGGTAAGACCGGTTTCTTTTGTCGCACTCGCGACAAGTCGGCAGAAATTAATTCTTGATGGGCGTTTAACACTCAGTACACTTGTTAGCTGTAAAGTCATTGGTGATTCCAGACATATCAGACCAACACGCAGGCGCGGCGAATCTTTGAAGGTGGGGTGAGTGACGATGAGCGTCAAGCAGTCGCATTTCGCGGATGAATTGGTGAGATTCTGTGAAGCGGCCTGGTTCGATCTCCCGTTGGCCGCAGCCGGACGCATCGCAGGGAGTGTCGACGAAAAGAGTCTGAGCGAGGCCGGATGGAAAGCTTACGAGGCGTGGGTCGGCTTGGCTAACGAGGCTGCCAATCGCCTCTACGCCAACCCCGCCTTCGGCGAAGCGACGGGCCGCGCCTTCGAAACGGCACTGAAACTCCAGCGCGTCGGCGACGCGCTCGCTTCGGCATTCTTCGCCAATCTCTGGCCCGCCCTCGGATTGCCGACCCAAAGCCAGATCAATGCTCTGCGCGACGAAGTCATCGCGTTGCGCGAGCAAGTCGCCAACGCTCCTTCGGCGCAGCAGTCCCAGCCTCCGCCGCAACCGCCTGCCGAACAACCCTCTGCGTCCGCCGAATGGCCGCGAGCGCTCCGCAACGGCTCATCGCGCGAAACAGCGGCGTGGGCAAACGGAGAAGGCAAGCAACGTGTCGCCGCTTGAGCATATCGCCGGCTTTTGGGTCGATGGCGCTTTGCGCACGCTTGACGCCTTTGCCAACGGCTTCGGCTCGCCTGACACTGATCCGCCCGCCACCACTCCGTATGAGGTGATCTACCAAGGCGGGAAGGTCAGCCTGCGCCATTACAAGCCCGAAATTCGGCGTCACAGAACTCCCTTGGTGATCGTTTACGCCCTGATCAAGCGCCCGTTCGTGCTCGACCTCCAGCCAGGCAAAAGCGTCGTCGAAAACTTGCTGAAACAGGGGTTTGAAATCTACCTGGTCGACTGGATTCCGCCGCAGCGTGCCGACGCCTGGCGAGGATTCGACGCGTACGTCAACCAGGATCTGGCCAACGCCGTGCGCGCCGTCCAGGTCGCCGAGGGCGTCGAACAGGTTTCCGTCCTCGGCTATTGCTTCGGCGCGCTCCTAAGCCTGCTGTACACTGCGCTTCACCCGGCCCCGGTCAAGAATCTCGTTACGCTCACGATCCCCTTCGACATGGGCCGGCGCGAACTGCCGTTCTACAATTTAATCGACTCGATCAGCGGTGCGGCCGCCGACCTCGTAACCGATATCTACGGCAACTGTCCGGCCTGGATGGTCCACGCCGGCTTCACCGCGATGTCGCCGGTGCATCACGCTTTCGACAAGTATGTCGGGCTATATCGCAATGCCCGGCGCGACGGTTACGCCGAGATGTTCGACCTATTCGAGCGATGGATTCACAGCGACGTGCCGCTGGCAGGCAGGCTCTTCAGGGAAACAATCGATATATTCCAAAGTAACATTTGTGCCAAGGATGAATTCGCGATCAACGGCGTCCCGGTCAACCTGGCTAACGTCAAATCTCCGCTGCTCAACGTCGTCGCCGAATATGACGACGTCGTGCATCCTTCCTCGAGTCTTCCTCTGCCTCAGTTCATCGGCAGCGAAGACAAGCGAAATTTGACCTTCCCGACCGGCCATCTGGGCGCCGTGGTCAGCACCAGCGCCCTGACCAAATTGTGGCCGCAAATCGGCGCCTGGCTGGCCGATCGTGATCGACAAGCTTCGGAATCCTCCGGTTTCGTCAGTTCCGTGACAAAAGCCGGATAAGGGGGCGACGGGTTCGTGGTTAAAATTGATGGGTCGGCAGGTGGCAAGCCCACCCGCAAAACAAAATCACCCGAAAGGGATCTTGGAGGAGATAGCGTGACCGAAAAGGAAAACCGAGAAGGAGTGTTCGAGGCATTCACCAAAATGGGCGAAACGTTCCTGAGTCTGGAAAGCGCCAAGAAGGCGGCAGCCTGGTACATCGACAACAGCGAGAAATTGGCCAAACAGGCGATCGAATTGCAGGAAAAGGCGACCACTTGGGCCAAGGAGACCCCGTTTGCCAGCCTGTTCGAGACGCAAACCTCAATCGCGCGCAAGTTTGTCGAGCGTTCTGCCAACGCCGCCCGCGATCTCTGGCAAATTCAGCACTGAGCAGCCGCTTTTTCCTTCTGACGAGACAGGCGTGAGGCCGAGCGCGGCTTCGCGCCTTTTTTTTGGCGCAAATCATTTGAGCGCCCCGGACAGACTCCCATCTTTCACGCGCCCACCGAGTGCGCACAATTTTCAATTGTCGCCATCGAATCAGGCGTTCTCGAGGTGGAGCTTTACCACTTGTTGAATCGGGGTTAGTATCGCCGCCGCATCGAAAGAAATGTACCGATGTTCGGCCTCGGATGCGGTGTGGCGCAAAGTACCGACCGACCGGCTAAATTCGCGTTGGAGGTAATGAGATGGCGAGCTACGAAACGCTGATCTACGAAAAAGTCGAAGACAAGATCTTCCGGCTCACTCTCAACCGGCCCGAAAAGCTCAATGCGATGTCGCAGAAGCTGTTGAAGGAGCTCGACGGCGTCATGGAGGAGTTCGAAGGGGATCCCACCGCCAGCGTGCTCATCGTGCGAGGAGCAGGGCGCGCATTCTGTGCCGGCTACGACCTACAACCCACTCAGCAGCCGGGGTCGGGCTTTACCGTGCACAATGACCGCACCAACCTGCACAAGATGGTCGACCGATGGCAGCGGCTGTGGGCTCTACCCAAGCCGATCATCGCCCAGGTCCACGGCTACTGCCTGGCGGGCGCCACCGAACTCGCAGGCCATTGCGATATCGTTTTCGCCAGCGAGGATGCCCAATTCGGCCATCCAGCCGGTCGCGCGCTGGGGATCCTGCCTACCCTGTCGATGTGGCCCATCCTCATCGGGCCGCGCAAGACCAAAGAATATTTTTTCACCGGCGACCTAATGAGCGCGAAGGAGGCAATCGAATGCCACCTGGTGAACCGGGTCTTCCCTAAGGATCAGCTGGAAGCGGAGACCCTGTCCTATGCTCGCCGGGTCGCGATGGTTCCGCTGGACCTGCTCGCTCTCCATAAGGCCTCCATCAATCGCTGGCTTGACGTGATGGGCTATCGGGCGCTTGAGCAATCCTCCGCCGACCTTGACTGCATTGCTCATCAGACGGAAACCGTTAAGAACTGGATGAAGGCCAGCCGTGAGAAGGGGCTTAAGGCCGCTCTGACGGAGCGGGATCGGCCTTTCGCCAGAAAATGACTTGGAAGCTCCGCGAGCGTTGTTACGACGAAATTCTTGCGGACGGGTATTCATAATACATGGCATGAATGCACAGTTAGTGGCGCTGTTTGTGTCATTTACGCTACAAGACGGAACTAATCTCATCGCAAACATAATCTAAAGATAAAAAAGCCCTTTTAGATGAGAATTAACTAATATGAGTGTTATGGCACATCTGTTGCGGTGCGAGACAGCGTGGTGAAGCGCGGGAGATGGGGATTCTTACAGGAGGAGACGCTTACACGCTATGGAATCCATCCGCATCAACAAGGGCGTTTGCGAACCCGAAATCGATATGAGCCGGCCCGCAGTGACAGGATCACCGCGCAAGGTCTGGCGGCTGCTTAGTTCGCTCCTCGGTTCGTCCAACCGATTCCCATCGAGGATAGGGACGCCGCGGCGCTCGGTCGACCGCGAGCAGCAACAGTACGCTCCGATATACGACTGAGAAGAAACGAAGAACGAGGATAGGTCTTTGCCCGAGCGGGCTAAGGCGTATCTTCTATCCCCAGTCTCGTCCGGCGCGGCGGTCGAAAATGATCGGCATGCTTGATAGTCGCGCAAGGCATAGTCGCGCAAGGCATATCGGGTAGCCGCCTCCCATCGGGGCTAGCCAGTTCTCTCCCGCCTGGCAACATGCCTCGCAGCCACATTCCTCCGGATCGTAGGTAACTTACAGTCATTGCTACAAAGCGGGCGCCCGCATTTTGCCGATGCCCCTTCGAGTAGCGAAACTACAAGCTATCGGTCACTCTCACTCACTCGAATATGATGGCACTAATTTTGTTCCCCAAAGGCTCCCACGTGGGCAGCTTGCGATGCAGCGGCAGCAATGGCGCGGGTGGACGGGGAACGTAGCGTCTCGATGGCGGTTCGTGCCTCGGTTCGCGCTCGTTACGGTGAGCGGGCTACTGACTCTTTTGCCCAGCGGACAGCCAAGAGCATACGAGATCGGTCCAACCCGGACAGAAGAACTGTTTGGGCCAGTACTCGCCTGGGAGAGTCGGCCAGGGTTTCGCCTTGATAACCTGTCCGGCGCGATGCGCAATCTGGCGGCGGCGGCCGAACGTGAAAATCAACCGAAGGCTGATTCCAGTACGGGGGATTCTTACCCGAGGGAACCAGAGTCGCCGTTGCCGCTCGGATTCGTGACCGCGGATAGTCTCACAATCTCGTCGGCGAACCTTAAGCTGAGTCGCTACACCGGGTTTACGCAGAGCGAGACTTCTGCCGCTTGGTGCGGCTCGAACATGCTGGTCGCCTTCAACGATACCGCGGCAGAAATAAGCACAATTGCCGCGGCCAGTGGAGTAAGCGCGATCGGATTTTCAGTGTCCTCCAATTTTGGGTCGAAGTTCACCTACACAGGCGCCCCCAAGACCGCGCCAAATCTCTCACAGATTCTCGCTGGAGATCCGGCGCTCGTATGCGCCGACTCGAAAACGTTCTACTACAGCGCGATCTGGATGGACGGAGTGGCGACGACAAATGGTGTGGCCATCAGCAAGTCGGTGGACGGTGGTATGACCTTCTCCGCACCTGTCCCGGCGGTCACAAAGCTCAACTCTAGCCATATCATCAGCCGGGATTGGCTCGCGATCGATTCCGCAAACCCTGGCCATCTTTACATTGCTTACGTGGACTTCGATTTCTCTGCCACAGTCTGCGGAAGAGATCCTATCTCAAATCAACCGATTGCCCGCTATGCAGTGGAGATGGTGAACTCTGTAGATGGAGGCGCCGATTGGAGTTCCCCCACGGTCGTGGAGCAGGTGTGCGCGGACTCGACCAGCCCGAACGCGCGGGTTATGGCCCCACAGGCGGCCGTCGATGCTGAGGGAGCTGTGTACGTGGTCTGGGAGGCGATGGGCGAGAATGGTGGTCCCCTTACCGCGCGGCAAATCCGGATCGCGCGCTCGATCGACGGCGGCGGTTCGTTTTCCGCGCCCCTGCAGATCGCGGCGGTCACCTCAATCGGCAATGGCGCTGACTTGCAGGGGTTTATTCGGGGCTTCGAGTCTCCGAGTCTGACCATTGGCAAAGGCAAGAAAGACAAGGGATTCATCTATGTCGCTTGGAGCGACGCGAGCGCCAGTGCCGCGGATAAGCTTTCGACGACCGGGTTGTACGGCTTTTCCGATATCAGGTTCGCGAGTTCGGCCGATCACGGCGCTACCTGGTCCACACCTGTGCGCGTCAACAACAACGTCGAAAGCGCAACTGCGCAATCCGATCAGTTCGAACCGGCCGTGGGCGCCGACAAAAATGGGGAAATCGTAGTCTGTTTCTATGATCGCCGAAGGGATTCGAACAACTTCCTGCTAGACCGCTATTGTGGGCTCTCGACTAACCGCGGCGTCTCCTGGAGCAACAGGAGGATTTCCTCCTCCAATTTCCCTCCGCTGGTTGGGCAGGATGCCCTGGTGGCGGCCGATTACATGGGTGAGTACGACGTCGTTACTGGCGATGGGCTTGGCCAGCACGCCGGCCTGATTGCGCCCTACGCGAACAATGCGACAGGTCACCCTGTCGTAACGTTCAAAAAATTCTGACTATCAGGGCCGAGCCAGGATCAAGACCTCGGAGCGCCGTGTTTCAGGATCGAGCCGTACGAGGTAGGCGGGCAAACCACTGTCCTGCGCTGCAATATTGGTTTTGCCGTTGCAGCGGCATCGTGCGACCAATGCGTCATTGATGTCGGCGAAGCGGTCGAGATTGAGCGCTGCCGTTTTCATTTGGGTGTTTGCGATCCATAGCCTGAGCACGCCTTTGTTGACCTCGACGTTTGAGACCATGCTCATGCCGGAAACGGTCGTTTTGTCCGCGACCCAGCGCCTGAAGGCGCCTTCGTTCATCGCTCGCAACTGCGGATACTGGCGCGAAATCTCGGAGATAATGGGAGCCAGGTGACCGTCATGTCGCCCCGTCGCGGAGTCGCGGTTGACCAGCGCCCAAAGCTGCTTGGACCAGCGTTGCGCCGCCTGCGGGTCGCTGCCCGGAACGTCTTCGTAGCGCATGATGGCGGCCTCGGCCTGCGCCGTGTCTTTGTTGGCGAGAGCGGTTTCGATTTCAGTCGCCAGGGCAGTGCGCTCCGTCTGTTGAACCTCGACCAAAATGGCGGCGCTCTGGCTGCCAGAACGGTCCGAGGCGACGGAGCATGCGCGCGCCTGTTCAGCGAGCGGGTAAGAGGGAGCTCCAATCCGGTATTCCGTCAAACAGAGGTCATCGGCTACTTCACGTTGCTCGTGCGCGGAAAGCTTTGGTTCGCTGTGCTCAGCGGCGACCAGGTATTGATGTGCCGACGCATAGCGTCCAGCCTTGATCTCGCCGCGCGCTGCCGCAAGGGAACCATTGACACATCCGCTGGCGCCTACACATAGCGCGGCCACCGTCGCGGCGGCCGCTAGAAACCGCAGACGCGAACTAAGCTTCGCGCGGACGTTACGAGTGTTCACGGCAAATTCTCGGATCCTGCTTCCGTGCATCGACAGATTATTGCCAACAACAAATCCTGATTCGAGATGCCTTGCTAAAGGAAGCTATATTTGACGATAAAAGCATCATCTGGGTCAATTTCGATCGGTAGGATGAGGCGGAAGCCCCTCTGGCACGGCGGCTGCGTGTAGCTTCAATCCAAACTACCTCAAAGGTTTTTCATGTCATTGATGCGGCTATCACGCGAGCAGTGGCAAAAATTGCGGGTCGGGGTCGTCGGTGGAGACAAGAAGGGCCGGGCTGAGGTCACAAGCGTATTGGCCAACTTCGAGGGGCCAAAGCTAGAAATAGCTGAAATTGACATCCCTAGCGATAGCCGATCCCGCGCCGAGCCTGACCTCTCGATTCTCCTGTTCGGCGCGAACCAAGCCGAGTCGATCCGTTATCTCGAGACTCAGGCGGGCCGCGCACATCGTCCGGTCCTGGTCGCGATCCTTCCCGGCCATTCGCCGACGGCAATGCGGCGGGTATTGCACGCCGGTGCCGACGAGGTGTTACTTCACCCGCTGGACGCCGCCGACCTCAAACGCATCCTGATACGGCTCGCGGAGGAGCGCGGCCCACTCGAACAAGGCTTGATCTATTCGATTTCCAGCCTGTGCGGCGGCGTTGGCGTGACGACGCTAAGCGGCGGCCTTGCACTCGCTTTGCGCTACGCGTTCGACCAAAGCGTTGCGCTCGTTGACCTTGATCTCCAGAGCGGAGGACTCGATGCCTTCCTTCACGTCGAGCCTGATCGGACTATACTTCCTTTAACTGTTTCGACCTCCACGCTTGACCCCTCGAGACTTGAAGCGGCGCTAACCAGGCATCCGTCGGGCGTGTACCTGCTGGCGGCGCCGCGCCGAATCGACGATTCCGAACGCGTGAGCGACCTCATTGTCGCCGCCGCGCTCGACCATCTGCGCCGCTCCTTCGACGCCGTCGTGGTGGATTGCGGGCGCCATGTCGACGCCAATGTGGTGGCGGCATGGGAAAGGTCCGAAGAGGTTCTCTACGTGCTCGAACCGTCCGCGGCAGCAGCGCGAAGCGCGGCGCGCTTTCGTGAGATGTTTGACCATTTGGGGCTTCACGGGATTCAGCCCACGATGGTGTTGAACAAGTTTCACACGCATGACGCGCTGGACCAAGCGCAAATTTCGGCTTTGGCCGGGGCAGGGCCCTTCGCCCTGATTCCTCGCGACGACCGCTTGCTCGAGCGGGCCGAACTCCAGGCGCAGGACCCATGGCAAGTCGCGCCGGATTCGAAGTTCGTTCGCGCCATCGAGGATCTTGCCCGAGGCTTGATCCAACGACGGCCGCAGGCCGCCACTCGTGGCGGGAAAATCGTCGCCTGCCGTCCGACCGCAATCGGCCCGCGCATCTGAAGGTATCACCCGGCGCGTGTCTGATCGCTGAGCTTTCTCAAGCTCGGACGCAATCTGGACGCTCAGATCCTCCACGTCAGTGCTCATCGCCGCTACTGAATCGGCCGTCGCCGAGCTCTTTGCCGATTCGCTAAAGCTCGAATCCCGCTGCGCCAGCAGCCTGTTTGTGGCGCCGTCGCGGACCGTCCAACGGGCGATCAGATGCGCGTTGCCCGAGGCGTCTCGTTCGAAGCGATCGACGCTTACCTCCACTTTGTAGTCGATCCGGGTCGTGCTGTACCACGGGAACTGAACGATCTGCGCATTCACCAGCCGCGCCGCGAGGTCCGTTCCCAGCACGCGCCGAAAATTCGCTTCGACCGGTTCCGCCCATTTGTCGGTGTCCGACAGCTCGAGGCGATTGGGCTCGGTGCGCGTGACGATCTCGGCGCGATCGAGGTAGGCCGGAAGCCTTACCGGTCCCAGTCCGATCGTTACGTGGTTCAACGACGCCCCGGCCGGCTGAAAGCCGGACTGAGCCGCGGTCAGAATGAAGAACTTTGAGACATCGGGCCGCGGCGCGAGAATCGAGCTGCATCCGGCCAAGCTGCAGCTGACGATGATAACCGCCGCCGCCATCGCCAGACCTGTCCGCAGATACCTCATGGTTCGGCCCGCTGGATCGCGCGGCCACGTACCAGCGCGCTGGGATTGCGCTGGAGATAGTCGGTGAGTTCCCTCAGCGATCTCGCCGCTTCGGACACCTGTTCCATGGTCTGCCCCGACTGATAGATCAGCGGTGCTTCCGGACCCAGGCTGGCCTGCAGGGCGTCGAGCGTGACCTGCATCTGCTTGAGCGTGGCATTGATGTTCTCGGAGTTCGTGTGCAGCCCCTGGGCCAGCGGACCGACCTGCTTGTTCATCTGATCGGCCAGCTCGTGGAGGCTGACTGCGGTCTTGTCCATCGCAACGACCGTGCGGTTGAGATTGGTGACCGCCTCTTTGGTCGCTGGCGAACCCACGATTTCCTTGATGGCATCGAGCGTTTTGATCACGGTGTCGAAGACTTTGGGAAAGTCCACGTGGTCCAACGCCGCCACCACCCGCGCCGCCGCCGATTGTGCCTCCTCGAGCGCGGTCGGGATAGTCGGAATCTCCTGGATCGGCCCCCCTGGCTTTAGCACCATTGTGGCCTGTGTGTCGGGGTACATCTCCAGGTCCACGTAAAGGAGGCCGGTCAACAGGCTCTCCATCGAGAGTTGGGCCCGCAGGCCCGCCTCAATCGCCTGTCGAAGGTTGCGCGGATCGGTCAGGTCGAAGGCTCCGGCGCCGTAACGCGCCAGCTTGCCCTGGTCAATCTCGATCACGACCGGGATCGTGATGTCGGCCTGAACGGGTCTCCGCGCCGCTTCTGTCGCGAGTCTCAGGTTAAGCAGGATTTTCTGCACGGAACCGATTTCGACCCCTTTGAATTTAACCGCCGCGCCCACGCGCAGTCCGTTGACGTTGCCGCGGAAGAACAAAACGTATTGGCTGGTCTGACGGAAGAGCCGGCCCGAACCGAGGATCAGCACTGCGGCCACCGCCAATGCGATCGCGCCCAGCACGAACAGTCCGATCGTTTTTGGATTTGCCCGTCTAGCCATGCTCTCCCTCCGGTTTGGCCGCGCTTCCGCGACGGGTCAGGAAACGAATCACGCGCGGATCTTGCGAATGCGCCAGCAGCTCCCTGGGATCGCCCCGCGCGATTATGCTGCGGCTCTCCGCGTCGAGCAGGACGCTGTCGCTGCCGATTCTGAAAATGCTCGGCAATTCGTGCGAGACCACCACGATCGTCGCGCCGAGGCTGTCACGCAGCTCCAGGATCAAATCGTCAAGCAGGCTCGAGCTGATCGGATCGAGCCCGGCCGAAGGCTCGTCGAAGAACACGATCTCGGGGTCGAGCGCGATCGCCCGCGCCAGGCCCGCGCGCTTGTGCATGCCCCCGCTGATCTCGTTCGGATAGAAGTCCTCGAAACCCTTAAGCCCGACCAGCGCGAGCTTAAGGCAGGCTATCTCGCGAATCTCGGCCGGACTCAGGTCGGTGAACTCGCCCAGCGGCAGACCCACGTTTTCCGCCAGCGTCATCGAACTCCACAGCGCTCCACCCTGATAGAGCACGCCAAACCGCCGCAGCATCGCATCGCGCTCCTCCGGCGCCGCCCTGGTGAAGCTTCGTCCATCGTAAAGGACTTCTCCTGCCGCCGGCTCACGCAGTCCGACCATGTGGCGCAGCAGCGTCGTTTTGCCGCATCCCGACCCGCCCATGATTATGAAGACGGACCCGTGCGGCACCGTGAAATTGAGCTCGCGCATCACCACGAAGTCGCCGTATGCCATGGTCAGATGGCGCACTTCGATATGCGGCGCCGCCGTCTGGCCCGGTTCACGACGCGTGGTCCCGTCGCCGATAGCCCTGGTCTCTGCCACTGAAAAGCCGGCCTCCCGCGCGCCTTAGATGCCCAACACGTTGAAGATCACCGCAAAAATTCCGCAGGAGACCACGATTGCCACGATCCCGGTGACAACCGCGTCCGTCGCCGCATCGCCCACTGCGGAGGAACTGTTGCCGCACTGGAAACCCCGCAGGCATCCGGCGTACGCGATCAGGATTCCGTACACGACACTTTTCGACAGTCCGCCTACCAACTGGGTCAGCGTTACCGCGTGGAAGGTCTCCCTTAAGTACGTGGGTATGGAGAGCCCGAGCATTGTGTAGCCGACCGCCGCGCCGCCCAACACCCCAACGAAGTCCGCATAAAGACATAGCATCGGCATCATCAGCACCAACGCGATCACGCGCGGCAGTACGAGGAACTCGATTGACGAAATACCCATCGTGGCAAACGCGTCGAGCTCCTCCGTTACCTTCATCGTCCCCAGTTCCGCCGCGAAGGCGGCCCCCGTCCGCCCGGCCATGATAATCCCCGTCATCATCGCGCCCATCTCGCGGACCATCCCGATCCCGACCAGGTCCGCAACATAGATCGCCGCGCCGAATTGCTGGAGCTGTACCGCGCCCATGAACGCGAGGATCATTCCGACCAGGAAGCTGATCAGCGTTACGATCCCGAGCGCGCTCGCGCCGCATTGCTGGATCACGTCCAGCAGGTCGGACCGGCGATAGCGCGCTCTACCGCGCATCAGCTTGCCCGCGGCAACTGCTATCTCTCCCAGAAAGTCGAGAAACTCGCCCGCCCCTTCTAGCGCTCCCACCAGCCACAGGCCGAGACGCTCGAGCAAACCGCCGTCGCCGGCGGCGCCGCGCGCCTTGGTCTCGGGTACGGTTTCAGCCAAGGTGACGATTCGTTGCAGACCGGCAGGCAGTCCCGCCAGGTCGGCTGCGACCCGACGCTCCCGGCAGAGTTCATTCAGGCGGACGACGAAACTCACCAGGCTGCTGTCCCAATGTGACAACCCGGAAGCCTCGAACACGACCTTGTGCGGCGGTGTCGGCGCGGCAAATTCCCGCGCAACTGCATCGATCGAGGGCATCCCACGCCGCAGGCGCCATGCACCGGCCAGGCGCACGACAAGGGTATCCGCGTCGATGCGGGAGAAGGATAGAAGCTCCTTCGTGATATTGGCTTCGGCTGCGGCCATCGGCAGCTCAAAATTATACGGATCACTCGCGCAAAAATACGCGGGGTCGCCTTAAGAGAATTAAGCGGCTTGCGCCGCGTTTGGAAGGGCCCGAAAGTTCTAAAGCGGGACACTTCCGGCATTCCGCTGACGGAATGCCAATCGTTTGCCGTCGATCCGCAACGCTAATCCACGAAATCGTCCAAGGTATTCTCAATCAAACTTCGAGTTCGTGATGGCCTGCGACTTGCTCAACAGTCCCGCAGTTGCGCGTCAATTAGTCTGCGCATCCGAGAGAGTGCCCCTTGGAATCAGACCGGCCGTTAGCTCACAACCTGCCCGACGATCCGAATACGTCCGGCGGCCTCGAATGGCTCACTATCGAGTCGCTCAGCCGCGACGCCGAGGATGTGGGTGGGATGTTGGTGAAGTCGGAAGGGATGCGCAAGGTGATGCGGACGATCACGCGGCTGGGACCGTACAAGGCGACCGTGCTGGTGCACGGGGAGTCGGGTACGGGCAAGGAGCTGGTGGCACGCGGACTGCACACCTTGGGGCCGGTGCCCAAGGGACCCTTCGTCACCTTCAACTGCTCCAACCTGGTCGACTCGCTGGCCGAGGCCCAGTTGTTCGGCCACGTGCGCGGCGCCTTTACCGACGCCCGCGAGGATGCGCTCGGCTATTTTCGCTCGGCCAACGGCGGCACCCTGTTCCTCGACGAAATCGGCGAACTGCCGCTGCGGCTACAGCCCAAGCTGTTGCGCGCGGTCGAGACCCACGAAGTGCAGCCGGTGGGCTCGGCCCAGAGCTACAA
>DASPQS010000174.1:0-8100 GCA_035624865.1 Binataceae bacterium (SeqCode)
GCATAGACGAGTTCGCGCGGCGGGTTCGGCCCGAAGGCTCCGCGCGCGATCAGGTTGTCAAGCCAGGTCTGCATCGGCAAAACCGCACTACCCTAACGATCGATCTCCGGCGCGATCACGTCGAGGCTCGCGATCAGCACGACCAGGTCGGCGATCATGAGTCCCCGGCTAAGTTTCTGGATTATGCCCATCGCGGCGAATGAACCGGTACGCACGCGCACGCGCCACGGATAACTGGTACCGTCGCTGACCACATACCATCCCTGGTCGCCGCGCGCGCTTTCGACCCGTATCTGGCACTCGCCCGCGGCGGGTTTGAAGTTGCGCACGACCTTGGCCAGCACCGGACCCTCGGGCATGTGCGTGAGCGCCTGGCGCAGGATTCGCGAGGATTGCACCATCTCGCGGATGCGCATCATGTAGCGGTCCATCGCATCGCCGGTCGTGCCCCATTCGCCGCTGCCGAGCGGAATTTTGAATTCGAATTCGGGATAAACCGAATAGGGCATGTCCTTGCGCACATCCCAGTTCACTCCAGAGGCGCGCAGGTTGGGACCGACGAGGTTGTAGTTGATCGCATCCTCGGCCGTAATCGGAGCGACATTGGCGAGCCGCTCGATACAGATCTTGTTGTACGAAAAAAGCGAGTTGAATTCGTCGAGGATCGGATCGAGATGGTCGAGATAGGCCATCGCCTTCTCGCGCCATCCGGGCGGCAGGTCCCAGCCGACGCCGCCGATCCGCATGTAATTGAAGGTCAGGCGCGCGCCGCACAGTTCCTCGATCAGATCGTTGATCATTTCGCGCTCGCGCAGCGCGTGCAGAAAGGGCGTCATCGCGCCGATATCCATTCCCATCAGACCCACGGTCAGCAGATGCGACGCCAGCCGGTTGAACTCCGCCGCGATCACCCGGCAGTACTCGCCGCGCCGCGGGACTTCGATTCCCGCCAGCTTCTCGCACGCCATCCCCCAACCCTGGTTGGTGAACATCGCGCAAACGTAATCGACCCGGTCGGTGTACGGCATGAAGCCGTGGTACCCGACTTTTTCGGCGATCTTCTCGATCGATCGATGCAGGTATCCAACGTCCGGAATTGCCTCGCGCATCACCTCGCCGTCGGCCTTGATCACGAAGCGCAGCACGCCATGGGTCGAGGGATGCTGCGGTCCCATGTTGAGGGTCATCTCTTCGGTGCGCAGCGTGCTCATTTCTTCTTCTGGTCCAGCCGGATAATCGGGCTCTCGCGAACGGTTGAGATGCCGTGATATTCGAGCGGCTCGACAAAATCCTTGCGCAAAGGATACCCGGGCCAATCCTCAGGCATCAGGATGCGGCGCAGATCACTGTGGCCCTGGAACGTAACCCCCAGGAGGTCGAAGATCTCACGCTCCATCCAGTTGGCCGAGCGCCAGATTTCCTCCACGGTCTCGACCGACGGGTTGTCGCGCGGAAGTTTTACCTTGAGGACGCATGAATGGCGGTACCGGTATGAAAAAAGATGATAGACCACCTCGATGCGGTCTTTGTAATCGACGCCCGTCTCGTTGCTCAGGCAATCCATCGCGCAGTCGGGATCGTCGTAGAGGAACAGGCCGATTCTGACGATCGCCCGGGGCGCCACAACGGCAAACGGGTCAGGCTTGCGGTCGGAAATCTCAAGGACCTCGTCCGCAAAGCGCTCCTTGATGCGCTCGTATATCTTGAGCGCCTCCATCTCAGGCCGGGGTCGAAGCGGCAGCGCTATCGCGGGCGAGCCAGCGCTCGTTCATGATCTTTTCCTGGAGCTTGAGCAGGCCTTCGGTCAGCGCCTCCGGCCGTGGCGGGCATCCGGGCACGTACACATCCACCGGCAGAATCTTGTCGACGCCGTCGCAGACCGAGTAGGCGAGCTGAAACAGCCCGCCGCAATTCGAGCAGCTTCCCATTGAGATGATGTATTTGGGATCAGGCATCTGGTCGTAGAGCAGCCGCGTCCGGAGCGCCATCTTGAGCGTCAGCGTGCCCGCGATGATCATCAAGTCGGATTGACGGGCGGAGGCGCGCGGCGTTGCACCGAAGCGCTCGATATCGGCGCGCGGTCCTCCCGTATGCATCAGCTCGATCGCGCAGCAAGCGAGACCGAAAAGCATGTACCAAAGGCTCGACTTGCGCATCCAGTTGATCAGTTCATCGGTCTTGGTCGTCAGGACGTAGTCGGGCACTGTATTCAGTAAAGACATGACAATTCCTCAAAGCGATTGTCGCTCCGGAACCTTTTTGATCCACTCCAGGTCGTGTTTGACCCAGACGTAAATCAGGCCAACGAACAGGATTAGAAGGAAAATCAGAATCTCGGTCAGAGCGAAAAAACGCTGGCCGCGCCGCACCCAATCGAGATAAACGGTGGCGATTGGGTAAACGAAGGCCACTTCGACCTCGAAGATCACAAACACAAGCGCGATCATGTAAAAGCGGACGTTGAAATTAATCCAGGCGCTACCGGTGGGTGGCTCCCCGCATTCATAAGGCATTCGCTTGCGCGCGAACGGGTTGCTCGGCGCGAGCAACTTTTGCAGGCCGATCATTGCAGCCATGAAGAGCAGGCCGATGATCGTCAGAGCAAGCGGGATTCCGTAGTCAAAATACATGATTAAGCGCAGGTCCTGATGTAACTGCAGCCCATATAACTGTCAATCGAATCGCTCGGATGGCGGCGCGGTGAGCGGCCAAAGGTGGCAATGAGACCACGCTCGCGCGCGGCGGCATCCGCTATTTGAGGCGCTTCATCAAGGCTTCCACCGCTTCATGGTCGAGCCACGCACCGTGCCCCTTCTCACAAGCCATCATCGCGAGCCCGCTTGCGACGCGAGCGCTGAGTTTGCTGCTGCACTGCGGGCAATGCATTTCCGCCTGCGGTTTCTGGCGCAACTTTTCGAGCAGCTTTTGGTCCTGCTCTCGTGCCCACTGGTCCTCGCGGGCCTTTTCGACGTCGTGGAGCTTATCTCCAAACCGGTCTTTTTCGTCGGCCATACCTACCTCTCAACGAATCTCAAAACCCCTCATAGCCGCCGGGCAAAAACGCAAGCCGGTCAGCTCGTCTCCTTGATTAGTTTGCCGCTACGCGCCTTCTCGACCGTTTCGTCAAACTTCGGGCCGAGGTCGACCCCCATTTGTTTTGCCCGTTTCTTCGCCCACAGACCAACGTTGCGCGAATCCCGGTAAAAGGATTCGTCGCGCGGCCGGCTGGTGTCGAAGCTCGACAACCGCGACGACTCGCTCTCGACCACCGCGAATGACGACATCACCCGGCGGCTTCGTTTCGAGCCGCAATAAGTGCAGGAAGGACGGGCTGCACGCCGCGTTCCTATTACCACGTGCGAGCCGATGCGGCCGCACTGGGTACATTCGTATTCGTAGATCGGCATGCAGCTTCAGGATAGTCCAGCCGGTTATGGTGGGCAATTCGACCTTGGAAGGGCCGCGACGGAGTAAGCTCCAGTGAACGAGGAGGGTTGCTGCTCAGGAGAAGCGCCGGCCACCCGGAAAAGACGACGCCAGCGAACTTCCGGCGAAAAAAAACGCGCAGATCGTCAGGACTACGGCGTTAATGCTTTCCTTTGGACGCTCGCACTATTTGACCGAGCCGGGGGGGCGGTTCAAATCCACGCCGGTCGGGCGCAGCGGGCGCATCAAATAGAGCCTCGGGGGGCCGCCGCCACCCTGGACGCCCGAGTCGGCTATCGCTTCGAGATTTGAACGGACCCTCGCGGACAACCGCCGAAGTTCCGGCGGCCGCGCGACGAGATAGATCCCTGGCTCGAATGTCGGTCCCTGTTGAGCTACCTGCTTCGGCAACACCGGCACCCTTGATCCCCAGTACCATGCAAATTCGGGATCATAGAAGGCCAGATAAACGGGTGCGGTACCGACCCGCATGCGCACGTCGGCCGCAAACGGCCCAAGGCTCCGTGTGCGAGCCTCGGCCGGACGCAGCGTACCGTTCCAGAGTATCGAGCCGGCCAGGCCAAGTATTGCCAGACCCGCGCCAGTCATAAGCACGCGACGGCGCCACAGACTTACGAAGATCATCGCCGAACCGACCAGCACCGCGGAGGCGAACAACAGGAACGGCAGCGCCAACTTCGTTGTCCCATCGGCGAAGATTGCAGCGTAGGAGGCGTCGCTCGACTGCAGCCGAATGCCCAACGCGCCAAGACTGCCATTTCTCCGGAAAAAGACAAAGCTGCCAATCGTTACGGCCAGCATCACGGCCGCGATCAGCGCGGTAGTCGCAGCTCGAATCACGCCAGAGCAGCCCTCGCGGCCCTCGGTGCTTGCAGGCACGCTTGCGAAAAGCGCGGCCAACAAAATTGCGAGAGACGGCGTCGCCGGCAGGATATAGTCGTCCCGCTTGGAGCTGGCGACGGAAAACAGCGCGACGACCGCCAGCACCAAGGCGAGCTGGAAAGTCAGCGGCTTGCGGGATTGCGCCGCAAATCCTCCGTATGCAAACGCCGCCGCGGCAGCCGGGATCAAGAGGCTTAACGGGAGGGAACCGCCGATCAAACGCAGTACGATATAGTAAACGGGCCGCGCTGCTTCGCCCGTTCCTCCCAGGCTGCCGGGTAGAAAATGCCCGAGGTTCTCGTCGACGAATACGTCGGCCACACCACTGCTCCGCCCCGCGATGAAGGCCGGCACGTACCAAATCGCCGCGATTAGTATCGCGAGCGCGAGCGTGATCCATGGCCACGGCCGCGACGCCAGTGCGAGCGGATTGCGACGCGTCAGAAGCGCAAAAATGGCGACAGCGAGCGCCACGATCACGATCGTGACCGGACCCTTCGTAAGCATCGCGAGCCCCAAAAGCACACCTGCGAGCACGGTCCTCCGGCGCGAAGGCTGTGCGTCGTCGAGCGCCGGGTAAATTACGCAGTAAAGCGCGAACAGGAGAAAAGACATCAGCATGTCGGTGAGCGCTGTCACCGCGCGCGAGGCGAAACCGTACGTGCCTAGCAAAAAAACGAACGCCAACCATCCCTGCGCCACACCGATTTGCGCGGCACACCATCCCATCACCACGGCTGCAAGCGCTGCGCCCGCGACCAGCGAAACCGATCGCGCCCGCGCCTCGTCGACAACCCCGCCGCTCGACTCAACGACCAGCGCCGCGAGCCAGTAAAACAGCGGCGGCTTGCGTTCGACGAAGCCGTAATAGTCATACGGCAGCAGCCAATGATCGTGCTGAACGATGTCGACAACCCACTGCGCGGACTGCGGTTCCGCGTCCTTTTCGAAAGGCGCGGTGAGCCCCTGGCTGAGGACGGCCAGGGCGATCGCAAACGCCGCCGCCACATTGAACCATCGCAACGGCATGGATCAGCGATTACCAATACCGTCGCGTTCGCGCGCAAGCTCCAATCGTCCCGCGAGCAGATGGCGCACGCCGCCAACCGGATCGAACATCGCCACTTCCATCGCCGGGGCGTTGTGGGCGTAACCAAAATGGCCGTGCTCATCGACCAGTATGATTCCCGCTTCCGCGCCGGTCTCGGCGTGAAGGTCGGCAATCCGCAGGACCGCTGCCTCCTGCGCGCGCTTGCGGGAAAGCGCGAGCACCGCTTCACGGCAGAGCGCGACTTTCATTATCGCCTCGCCTGAACCGGTGGCCGACGCGGCGCCGGCAGCGTTTGCGAACAGGCCCGCGCCGATTATTGCGGAGTCGCCGATTCGTCCGGGCATCTTGCCCGTGACGCCGCCGGTCGAAGTGGCGGCGGCCAGGTTGCCGCGGCTATCGACGGCTACTGCACCAACGGTTCCATGCTGATTGGTGTTGTTGGCTGAGGGCGCGAGGCTTCGCCGCGTGGCGAGCCATCGCTCGCGCGCGCGCGGACTGACGAGTTGGTCGGGACGGCAAAGGCGCAATCCCGCCTGGCGCGCGATTCGCTCCGCGGCCACGCCGCCAACCAGCACGTGAGGCGTCCGTTCCATCACGGCGCGTGCGAGCTGGATCGGATTGCGCACGCGGCTTACCAGAACAACGCCGCCGGCGCGCAGCGTTACACGCCGGCGCGTGTTGCCGCCTGCCGGCGCGGACGCCGCACGTTCGGCCACCATCACCCCTGCGTCCATCTCGGGCCGTCCAGCGGTTGTCAGAACCGAGCCGTAGCCGGCGTTGAACAGCCCGTCGTCCTCGAGTGCGCTCACTGTCGCAATCACCGCGTCAAGCGCGCTGCCGCCCTCGCGCAAGATTCCGGCGCCGCGCTCGACCGCCGACAGCAATCCGCGCTTTCGCGACGGACGCTCGGCTGCTTGTGCGAGGCCGCCTGCGCCGCCATGCGCGATGAGAGCGGGTGTGAAATTTATGCGCCTCATCGCGGATCATTCCGACGGACGGCGCGCCCATAGAAAAAGTCTGCGAAAATTGAAGGTCAGTGCTCCGCGCGTACCGTAGGCTCTTTGCAGCCGGCGGGTCAGTTCCGCGATAAAGGGCCCGCGCTGATCCGGAACGAGACCTTCGAGAAACGGCCGCAGTCCGGTCGCGCGATAGAATTCGATCACCTCGGCCGGGCTTTGCATCGGATGGCGGAAAGTGTGGTAATGACAATCGACCTCGACGAAGCCGACCTCCTCGAGCATCGTGCGATACACCTCGGGACCGCTCACGTTGCGGTTCGAGGGCGTCTTGACGGCTCCCAACGTCGCGTTCCACGGCGCTTCCGACGCCATCGCCTGTATCGTCACCTGCGCTGTCTCGCCTTCGTTCGCCGGCATTTGCACGACCAACTGGCCGCCTGGACGCAGCGCTCGAAAGCAAGCGCGCAAAACTTCGCGATGGCCGCCAACCCATTGCATCGCCGCGTTCGAGAAGACGATCGTGTACTCGCCGTCGGCGCTGAAGTTACGCAGATCGCCAAGCACGAAGCTGACCCGGCTGGCAAGATCAGGGGCAAGCGTAGCGCGCAGCTTGAGGGCGCGATCGATCATCGCGGGTGAGGAATCGATACCCGTTGCAGAGCCGCCGGCGCTGCGCCGCGCAAGGTCGACGGTGTTTTCGCCGCTGCCGCATCCGAGATCGGCGATACGCTCCGCGGGGCCGATTCGCAGACGCGCGAGGATCATCTCGACCGGCTCGGCCCGGTAGTGCTGGAAGCGGTTATAGAGTTCGGGATCCCAATCGGCCATCGAGGCAAACCCGCCAGCAGCATAAGGCTCCGGCCAATCAGGAACAAGGCTCCTTCGTCGCCGGCGGGCTAATCGAGCACGCGGCGGGTGTACGAGAAGGGAGATAGTGAAATATTTCACCCTGCCACCAAAAGCTGAACAGTGAGACACTCTACGATGATTGAGCTGGCGCGACGGTGGCGCGGGGCATTTCCACGCGCGACGCCGGGGCGCCGCTGCCGGATTGCGGGCGATCGTCGAGCAAGCTAAAGCGGGCGAGCCTGGTGTTGGAATCGCAGCGGGGCGGCGATTCCAATCGCCGCCCCGCTGCGATTATCGCGGTCAGAGTTTGAGGGTGGCCTGTAGGTTGGCGCCTTCGCGGTTGCGGAACTCGACCGCGACCGCCAGCCGCTCGAGATGCTGTTCGATAATCTTGTGGCCCAGGCGCGGCTTGTGCTGCTCGAAGAAAGCGTTGACCTCGGCCTGGCGGTCAAGCAGCGCGACGACCGCCTCGCACATCCGCGGCAACGCGCTGTCGGGGAACTTTTGGATCATCGCGTCCCAATTGCGCTTGACGAACTCCCAGCCTTCGTAACGCGAGACCGGGTTGTAGAGCAGCGAATGCATCAGGAAGGGAGCGTTCTGGGTGCGCACCTCGCCGGTCAGCGTCATCTCCATGGTCTGGCGCAGCAGGCCGGCGGCGCGGAAGTTGGCCAGTGAAAACAGGAAGCGCTGCTCCTCCTGCGGGGTCCGCGCGGACTTAAAGTTCTGCTTGAATTCCTGATAACGCGCGGCATCGCCCGCATGGGCGAGAATGTTAATCAGCGCGGGCATCAGATCGCGGTCAGCCTTGGACGGATTGCGGGTCCAATCCTCGTAAAGTTCGCGGGCGCGGGCCTGCACCTGGGGATCGTCGCCTAAAGTGCCGAGCGCGCCGATAATCGTGCCGCGCAA
>DASPQS010000175.1:0-12100 GCA_035624865.1 Binataceae bacterium (SeqCode)
TCCAGGCCCGGGGAAGGCTATCCGGACCGCGCACGGCCTCGGGCTCAGTGTCCAGGAAATGACCCCCGATCTGGCGCAGTACTTCCGCGTCGAGCCGCTCGGCGGGGTGCTAGTCGCGGAGGTGGGGCCCGACGCCACCAAGGCGGGTATCGAACACGGCGACATCATCACGCAGATCGAGGGGCGCGAGGTGCATACGCCCGAAGAATTTGCGCGCCAAGCGATTGCCGCCGGGGCCAACCGTAATGTCGCGGTTACCCTGTTGCGCGGCGGCAAGACGCAGGTGGTAACCGTTCCCTCGTCAAGTAACGCCGCCCGACCAGTCACTGGCGGCGAATCAGCAGGGTCTCGATAAAGCGCGGGTCGATGGGACTGCGCGGGTCGAGCTCGCCAAATTCCTCCTCGAGCTGGTTGAGGCACGAGTTGAGGAAGCCGGCGCTACGCTGGCGCAGGGACTGGTCGAGCTTTTGCGCCATGAACTCGTCCACCGCATTGCGGAAACCCTCGCTCAGACGCGCCGGCCGTTCGTTGTGCGTCATGATCGCGTCGCGCGCCTCGCACAGCCGCTCGCGCTCGATGGGAGCGAACACAAAGCGCCGGTCGAGCGCATAACGCGCCAGCGCGGTCAGCAGGATCTGGCTCAGGCGAATATCGTGGCCGGCGATATTTGCGCGAAACGCGGCCGAGGCGATGTCCAAACCAAGCACAGCTTTGAACAGTTCCGGCACGGCGTCGATCTGTTCGAGCACCGCATAGCCCAGATGGAGGTCGCGCATCACGCGAAAATCGCGCGTAACCACCGCACCTTCGCGATCGAGCGACGCATGGAATTGGGGCTGGCGCTGGAGAAAGCCGGCCAACGCTTCTCGGAACGGCGAGTCGAGGTAGGGCACTTCGCGAGTACGCTCGGGGGCGAGGCCCAGCCGCGCCAGCACCGCCTGCGCGCGCTTGCGCAAATCGATGGTGAGGCTGACGCCCAGCCGAAACAACAGTTGCAAATGGGTGTCGCGCAGGTGTTCGATCGCGGTCTTCAGATCACCCCCGGCCAGATGCTCGAGGGCAAGGTTCATGTAATTGTGCGTCATCTCGACCGCCAGCCGCACCGCTTCGAGATCGCCGAAGTCGACCGCGCGCGCCACCAGCACCTGGTTCGTCACCATCGCCATCTCGCTGCGCAGCTGGCGTTTGCCTTGGGCAGCGAAGCCCGCCGTCAGCGCCGCGTTGAACAGTGAATCCCCGCCGTCGGCGATTACCGGCGCCATCGCGGGCGCGATCACCTCGTTATCCTCGAGCGTGTCGCGCTCAGGCGCCACGTAGCGCGAACGAATCGCCAGGAAGTTCTGCGGATCGAGATAGCCGAAGACCCCCTGTGCCTCGTAGTAATCGGGAAAACCGCGGTCGGCCAGGCGCGCGCTGCGGAACTTGTAGGCTTCCTCTTCCAGTTCGGCTTCGACGCCCCAGTAAACCTCCTCCATCAGCCCGGTGAAATGCTTGTAGTCGCGTTCGAACGCCTCTTCGAGAAACTCCAGAATATGGGCCTGGATCGCATCGTGGCGGATGAATTCGATCAGATAATGCTCGTCGAACTGCACGAACCGATCCGAGGGAGCGTCGGTCGCTTCCTGCGGCTCGTCGAGCCGATGCACCCGCAGGTACTGACGTAACAGCAGCGAGACGAGTTCCAGATCAAGCTCCATCAACCCGTCGGCCATCCGCTTGCGTCCGCCCTCCGCCATCGCCTCGATCCATTCGCGCATCCGTTTGAGGTTGGGACGATCCTTGTCCCAGCAATCTAGGTCGAACAGCGATTTCACCTGCTCGGGAACGGCCAGACTCAACAGGTCGCTGGCGTCGGCCACGCCGATCTCCTTGAGCGTGTAAAAAAGGGTTTCGGGCGCGAACGATTGTACCAGGCGCTCGGCTTCGGGAGCGGAAAGGATCAGATCGCGTTTTTGACGTGCGGGCAGGCCGTAGAGAAACTCAAGCTTCTCTTGAAACGGCAGATTGAGAAATTCTTCTTGCCTCGTGTCCGACATTTGAATAACAGGCGCCAACCCATCCGATTGGGCAAAATACTCTCCGCTTCCGCAAACGATCAATGTATCGTCTGCAAGATTAGCACAAAAGCCTAACCGGTCATCGCCGCAGGTTCGCCGCAATCAAAAAGGGATTGGTCAAGTGTGTTAGACTCCTCAAATTGGCCAAACGCTCCGACATAGCGGTCGCGATGACGATCGCGGGAAGTGACCCGGGCGGCGGCGCCGGTCTTCAAGCCGATCTGAAGACCTTTGCAGCGTTTCGCGTGTACGGCTTTTCGGTGATCACCGCCGTGATCGCGCAAAACAGCGCGCAGCTCGCACGTCTGGACCCGGTTGAGCCCTCGCTCGTTGCTGCGCAACTCGAAACCGTCGTGGCCGAGCGGCGGCCCGACTCGCTCAAGACCGGCGCGCTTGCCTCGGCCGCCATCGTGGACACTGTCGCGGACGCGATCCGCGTGCTGCGGCTTCCGGCGCCGGTGGTGGATCCGGTGATCGTCTCGAGCAGCGGTGCGCGCCTGCTCGACCTTCGGGGCGAGCGGATGATGCGCGAACGCCTGCTCCCGCTCGCGCGGATCGTGACGCCGAACATTCCCGAGGCCGAAGCCCTGAGCGGCCTCGCGATCGACGGGCCCGGGGCGATGCGCGCGGCGGCGCGCGCGATTCGCCGGATCGGCGCACGCGCCGTGGTAATCAAGGGTGGGCATCCTTTTACGCGCGAGGCGGGCGCCGGTCCCGCCCGGCCCACAACCTCCGTCGATCTGTATTACGACGGCCGCAGCTTCGCCGAACTTGCCGGCGCGCGCATTCCGGGCGGGGGTGCGCATGGAACAGGGTGTGCGTTCGCGGCCGCGATCGCCGCCTGGCTTGCGCGTGGCGTCGAGTTGGAGGCGGCGGTCCGCCGCGCCAAATCGTTCGTTGCCCGCGCCTTGCGCAACGGCTTCACGCTCGGCGCGGGCCGCACCTTGCTCGATCATTTTGCGCGAAAATAGCCGTTGACGATGGCCAGGCGTTTGCGGCGTCTTTGCACAATTGCCTGCGCCGAGAGCCGCCAATATCCTGTAGATCCGATGATACTCCAGGCTGACGCAGGCAATGCGCTGTATCAACTGCCAGGCTGAGAATCCCCAGGCCGCGCGCTTCTGCAACGAATGCGGGAAGCCGCTCGCTCGCCGATGCGATCGCTGTGGCACGCTCAACCCGCCCGCGGCGAAATTCTGCAGTGAATGCGGCGCCAGCCTTACCGAACCCGCGCGCGCCGATGGTTTCGCGGGAACCGGCGGCGCCGCCGCGACCCCTATCCGTATCGTCCACCCCGACGCCACCGTCTCCGCCGCCGACGGCGAGCGCAAGACCGTTACCGCCCTCTTCGCCGATATAAAGGGCTCGACCGAACTGATGGAGGATCTCGATCCCGAGGAGGCGCGCGCGCTGGTCGACCCGGCTTTGAAACTGATGATCGAGGCGGCGCGCCACTATGACGGTTACATCGTGCAGTCCACCGGCGACGGAATTTTTGCTTTGTTCGGCGCACCCATCGCTCACGAAGACCATCCGCAGCGCGCGCTTTATGCGGCGCTGCGCATGCAGGAAGGCATTCGCCAGTATGCTGCCCGGCTTCGCGCCGATGGCCGCGCTCCGATCGAAATCCGCATCGGCGTCAACACCGGCGAGGTGGTCGTACGATCGATCAAGACCGGCGATCGCAGCACCGAATACACTCCGATCGGCCACACCACGAACCTGGCCTCGCGCCTGCAAACGCTGGCTCCCACCGGGGCGATCGTACTCAGCAGCGCCACCGCAAGACTGGTCGCGGGTTACTTCGAACTCAAATCGATGGGCCCGGTGAAGGTCCGCGGCGTGAGCGAACCGGTGGTGATTTACGAAGCAACCGGCCTGGGACCGTTGCGCACCCGGCTCGAGGCCTCGGCGCTGCGGGGACTTTCGAAATTCGTCGGGCGCCGCGAGGAACTGGAAAAGATCGCCCGCGCGCGCGAGCTAGCCACGGCGGGCCACGGCCAGGTGGTTGCAGCAGTGGGCGAGGCCGGGGTGGGCAAGTCACGCTTGTTTCATGAGTTCAAAGCCGCGGCCCGCAGTGGGTCCACCGTGCTCGAGGGATTGGCAGTCTCGCACGGCCGCAATTCCCCCTACCTGCCAGTAATCGGCCTGCTGGTGGATTATTTTGGTATCGTTCCCGCCGACAATGCCCGGCAACGCCGCGAACGCGTCACCGGCAAGGTGCTCACCCTCGACCGCGAACTCGAGAGCACGTTGCCGTACATCTTCGCGCTGCTGGGCATTCAGGAGGGCAACGATCTGCTGGCGCAGATGGACGCGCAGATCAAGCGCCAGCGCACTCTCGCTGCGATCAACTGGATCCTGCTGCGCGAAAGCCGCAACCAGCCGCTCGTCCTCGTCTTCGAGGACCTCCACTGGATCGATAGTGCGACCCAGGCGCTGGTCGACCTGATGGTCGAAACCATCAGCACCGAGCGGGTACTGATGTTGCTCAATTATCGGCCGGAGTACCGCCACCAATGGGACGGCCGATCGTATTACAGCGAGCTCCGGCTTGAGCCTTTCGGCAACGATATCGCCGGCGAAATGCTGTCTTCACTACTGAACGACGCGCCGTCTTCCAACGGGCTCGTCCAGGTCAAGCATCTGATCGCGCAACGGACCGCCGGTAATCCGCTGTTCATCGAGGAGATGGTCCGGGCGCTGTTCGAGCAGGAAATTCTCGTGCGCAACGGCACGGTCAAGCTGGCTCGTCCCGTGGATCAGGTGAAGATCCCCGCCACCGTCGAGGGTATTCTCGCCGCCCGCATCGATCGTCTGCCGCTCGCGGACAAGGAATTCCTCCAGACTCTCGCCGTAATCGGTCGCGAATTCCCGCGCACCCTCGCGCGCGAGGCGGCCGACCTGCCCGAGAATCGGATCGAGCAGATGCTCTCCGATCTCCAGGCCGCCGATTTCATTTTCGAGGAACCCGCAGTTCCGGACACTCTATATTCGTTCAAGCACGCGCTTACGCAGGAAGTGGCCTACAATTCGGTGCTCTCTGAACGACGCAAGGCGCTCCATGAACGAATTGCCGGTCGTATCGAGGCACTCTTCGCCGCGCGCCTCGACGATCATCTGCCGGAGCTGGCTTATCACTATGCGCGCGGCGGCAATCCGCTCAAGGCCATCGAATATCTCGGACGCGCGGCGGATCAATCGGCGCGCCGGACTGAGTATGCCGACGCAATCGATCATCTCGAGGCGAGTCTCAGGACTATCGAAACCTTGCCCGAAGGCCCGCAACGCGACCGGCTGGAAATCAAAGTGCGATCCACCATCGGCCGCTACCTTATACCGCTCAAGGGCCCGGCTGCCGACGAGGTCCGCGCAGCTTTCGAGCGCGCGCGCGAGTTATGTCAGAAGCTCGGCGACACCGAAGACCTCTTTTGGATTGCTTACGGATTGCAGTTCTTCCACATGCTGAGACTCGAACTCGCTACGGCGCGCGAACTCGGCATGCAGCAGTTGACGATTGCGGAGCGTGTGGGCGACCCGGCGATGCGAATGTCGGCCTATGTCGCGCTGGGGCAGTTGATGTTCACGATGGGCGAGTTCAGCTTCGCCGAGGAGCTCTGCGAGCGCGGACTGAGCCTCCCCGGCGATGTTCCAAATTTTCCGCTCTCTGACGTCGGCCATCCTCACACCATGATCCTTTCGCTTTCCGCCTCAGCCCTCTCGGTTCTCGGCTATCCGGTTCGCGCACTGGAACGTGGCCGCGAAGCGATTGCTGTAGCACAGCCCTCCGGTGCGCATTCACTCGCACTCGCGATCAATTCTGTCGGCCAGACTCGTCTACGGCTTGGCGACGCGGGCGGTGCGCTCGAGATTGCTCGGTCGTTGGCCGACTTGGCTGCCGAACATGGCTTTTCAATGTGGTCGGCGCAGGCCGATGCGATGCGTGGCGAAGCGCTAATCGAGCTTGGACGTACCAATGAGGGCCTGGAAGCGCTACAACAGGGCGCAGTTGCTTATGAAAGCACCGGAGCCGTCGCCGGCATCTGGCGCCTGAACGCCGCCATTGCCTATGCCAAACTCGGCCTCGCAGCCGAAGGCCTTGCCATGATCGCCCGCATGCGTCACTTCGTCGATGACGCCGGTCTTGGTGTCGTTGCCGCCGAGACCTGCCGTGTCAATGCTGAATTGATGCTGCTGAAAGGCGGCGGCGATGGCGAAGCGGAAAGCTTGCTACGCAAGGCAATCGACACCGCTCAGCGTCAGCACGCTAAATTGTACGAGCTTCGCGCGACGGTCGCTCTCGCCCGGCTGCTCGAATCCACCGGCCGGCATGGAGAGGCACGCGCCGTCCTCACCGCTATCTACCATTGGTTCAGCGAAGGATTCGATCTCCCCGATCTGCGCGAGGCGCGCGAGTTGTTGGAAAGACTGACTTCAACCAGCGCTTGAAGTTGTTCGGCCGCGCTGGCCGACCAGTTCACGCAGCGCAGCGACGAGGTTGTGGCTCTGCTTCTCGCCGCCCCCCAGCTTTATCAAGGCGTATCGTTCGTCGGCATTGAGCCCCTCCCACGCAGACTGAGTTAGCTCCACGCCTTCGGCCTTCGCACTGGCAACCAGCGCCGGCGGCGGCGAAGCGGGCGGCTCCGCCGCGCGACGCATTTCTTCTGTCACCGGCTTGGTCGCGGAGCCGCAGCGGTTGCGCACTGCCTCCTCCATGAAAACCTTCATCACCTCGCGCTCCTCGACCGACTCGGCGGGCAGATGACAGATCGCGAGCCGCTCGCCGCGCCCCAGCCCCTGCCATTGCCCGAGGCTGATCTTGACGCCGACCCGGTCGAGTTTGCGCCGCACCGCCATCGGAACGCAGCTCAGACTCTCATAGACCTCTTCTTCAAACTTGAAGCGGCGAAGCATGGTTCGACCTCGTGAGCCGCCTGGACGGTCTCACCGCGTACCATCATAGCGGCATCGGCGCGCAAACGCATGTCCTTCTGCCGCGGCCCCGACCCGCGAAACACCCTCACGAGCGAACAATTTCGCGGTCGCATACCCGATGCCGGCGCTCGCACCGGTGACGTGCGCGAGACAAGATTGCTGGGGTGCCGGGTTCGGACGGCATCGGCAACAGTGAGGATTTCACAAAAGCAATGCGGCAGGGTTTTACGCATAAGAACGATTGCTATTTCTGTCTTCCAGTTCTGCTCGCCGAGGACGCCCTGAATCGCCGTGGAACTCGATGCGACAGCGTGATACGTAAAAAGCGATGGCTACGGAGTGGGACAAAAGCGCGGTCGAAGCGATCGCCCATGCACTCAAGAGCAAGCCGGGTGCGCTGATGCCGATCCTGCGCCGGGTACAGGATGAGCTTGGTTGGGTTCCCCCCGAGAGCATCCCTCTGCTCGCGCAAATCCTCAATCTGTCGCGGGCCGAGGTCTACGGCGTGGCCAGCTTCTATCATGACTTTCGTCACCAGCCACCCGGCCGCAACGTGGTCAGGGTATGTCGTGCGGAATCATGCCAGGCGATGGGTGGGGTGGCGCTCGCTAATTACATCAGGCAGCGCCTGCGGTGTGACTTCGGTGCAACCAGCGCGGATCGCACCTTCACGCTCGAGCCGGTCTACTGTCTGGGAAACTGTGCATGCTCGCCGGCGGTGGTGATCAATGGCGAATTGATCGGCCGCGCGACGCCGGAGCGCTTCGACGCCGCATTGGCGCGGCTTGAGGCACGGCCGCGGTGAATACGGCCGTCTACGTTCCGTGCGACTCGGGAGCGGTCTCGCTGGGCGCCGGCGCGGTCGCCGATGCGGTTGCTCTCGAGGCGAAACGGCGCGGCGCCGATTTCACCCTCGTGCGTAACGGTTCACGCGGGCTTTACTGGCTTGAACCAATGGTCGAGGTTGAAACGGCCCGCGGTCGTTGGGCTTACGGCCCGGTCGCGGCGTCGGACGTCCCTTCCTTGTTCGACGCGGATTTTCTCGCCGGCGGACAACATCGCCTCGCGCTCGGCCCGACCGCCGAGATTCCCTATCTCAGAAATCAGGAACGGCTGACGTTCGCCCGGGTCGGCGTCACCGATCCGGTGTCGGTCGACCGCTATGTCATTCATGGTGGTTACCGCGGACTCGAGCGCGCGCTCACGATGACCGGCGCGCAAATCGTCGAGGAAGTCACGCTCTCCGGATTGCGCGGGCGCGGCGGCGCCGGCTTTCCTGCGGGAATCAAATGGAAGACCACTCTTGGCATTGACGCGCCGCAAAAGTACATCGTGTGCAACGCGGACGAGGGCGACTCGGGCACTTTCTCTGACCGCATGATCATGGAGGGCGATCCGTTACTCCTGATCGAAGGGATGACGATTGCGGCGATTGCGGTCGGCGCATCCGAGGGCTTCATTTATCTGCGCTCGGAGTATCCCGACGCGCTGCGTGCGCTGAACGAGGCGATCGCCGCCGCGGCGCGCAAAGGCTATCTCGGCGGCAATCTTTGCGGCAGCGGCAAGGCCTTTAACCTCGAAGTGCGCGTCGGCGCCGGCGCGTATATCTGCGGCGAAGAGACCGCGATGCTCGAAAGTCTCGAGGGCAAGCGCGGAATGGTCCGGTTCAAGCCGCCGCTGCCCGCGATCGCCGGACTCTTCGGCCGCCCGACCATAATCAACAATGTGATAACGCTCGCTTCGGTGCCGGTGGTCCTCGATCAGGGCGCGAATTTCTACAAAGAGTATGGGATGGGCCGCTCACGCGGCACCCTCCCGATTCAGCTTGCCGGCAATGTCAAACGTCCGGGGCTGGTCGAGAAGGCTTTCGGCGTGAGCCTCCGCGAAATCGTCTACGAATACGGCGGCGGCACCGCGAGCGGGCGACCGGTGCGCGCAGTGCAGGTCGGTGGACCGCTCGGCGCGTACTTCCCGGAGTCGATGCTCGACCTGCCGTTGGATTACGAGGCACTGGCCGCCAAGGGCGGCCTGGTCGGCCACGGCGGCGTCGTGGTGTTCGACGACACGGTCGACCTTGCGCAGCAGGCGCGCTACGCGATGGAATTCTGCGCGCTCGAATCGTGCGGCAAGTGCACGCCGTGCCGGATCGGTTCGACGCGCGGGATGGAGCTGATCGATCAGATTCTTATGGGTAACCGCGAAAATGCGGATATCCTTCGCGAGCTATGTGATACTATGAGCGCAGCGTCGTTATGCGCTCTGGGCGGGTTGACGCCGCTGCCCGTGATGAGCGCGCTGAAGCATTTTCCGCAGGACTTCGGTCTTCCGGCGGGTGATGCCGCTTCCGCTTCGACCCAGAGGTGAAACAGCCGTGCTAGCGATTAACGACAAGGATTTCGGCACGCCGGCGCGCAAATCGCCGAAACTGGTCACGCTCGAAGTCGACGGACGCAGCGTGACCGTTACTGAAGGAACTTCGGTACTGCGCGCGGCCGCGCTCGCCGAGGTCGCGATTCCCAAGCTCTGTGCGACCGACTCACTCGAACCTTTCGGATCGTGCCGCCTGTGCCTGATTCAGGTCGAGGGACGCAACGGCTATCCCGCCTCGTGCACCACCCCGGTCGAAGCCGGGATGAAGGTGCGCACGCAGAGCGAAAAACTCACCGTGTTGCGCCGCGGCGTGATGGAACTCTACATGTCGGACCATCCGCTCGACCCCTTGGAGTGCAAGGCGGGCGGCAAATGCGAGCTGCACGAGATGGCGCAGGCGGTCGGGCTCGAGCGCGTGCGCTATAACCACGGCGGCAAGAATCATCTCGGGCTCGCGGCCGATGCTTCGAATCCTTACTTCACCTTCGATC
Organism: Binataceae bacterium (SeqCode); assembly: GCA_035624865.1. Classification (GTDB taxonomy): domain Bacteria; phylum Desulfobacterota; class Binatia; order Binatales; family Binataceae; genus JASHZA01. Next base: position 9,854 of record DASPQS010000175.1, read on the forward strand.
CCTCGCGCTGCATCCTGTGCTCGCGCTGCGTGCGCGCCTGCGACGATATCCAGGGGACGTTCGCGCTCACGATCGAAGGACGCGGCTTCAACTCGCTGATGTCACCCGGGCAGCATCAGCATTATCTCGACTCGGAATGCGTCTCCTGCGGCGCCTGCGTGCAGGCCTGCCCCACCGACGCCTTGATGGAAAAGACTCTGCTCGAAAAGGGCCGCGCCGACCGCGCGATCGTTACCACCTGCGGCTACTGTGGCGTGGGATGCTCGTTCAAGGCCGAAGTGAAGGGCGACGAGGTCGTCCGGATGGTTCCGAACAAGGACGGCTTCCCCAACCACGGTCATTCCTGCGTCAAGGGGCGCTTCGCCTGGGGCTACGCCACCCATCCGGACCGCGTGAAGCGGCCGATGATCCGCGAGCGGATCGCCGATCCCTGGCGCGAGGTCTCGTGGGAGGAGGCGATCGCTTACGCGGCGTCGGAATTAAGGCGCGTGCAGAACCGTTACGGGCGCGGCGCAATCGGCGGAATCACCTCGTCGCGTTGCACCAACGAGGAAGCGTACCTGGTGCAGAAAATGGTGCGCGCGGCCTTCGGCAACAACAACGTCGATACCTGCGCGCGGGTCTGTCACTCGCCGACCGGCTACGGACTCAAGACCGCCTTCGGGACGCCGGCCGGAACGCAGGATTTCGACTCGATCGAAGACGCCGACGTGGTCATGGTGATCGGCGCGAACCCGACCGAGGGCCATCCGGTGTTCGCTTCGATCATGAAGCAGCGGTTGCGCGCGGGTGCGCGGCTGATCGTGGCCGACCCGCGGCAAATCGAACTGGTGCGCATGCCGCATATCGAGGCCGACTACTTCCTGCAACTCACCCCGGGCACCAACGTCGCGCTGTTCAACGCGATGGCGCACGTGGTCGTGACCGAGGGCCTGGCCGACGAGAAGTTCGTGGCCGATCGCTGCGACGCGCGCGAGTTCAAACTGTGGCGCGACTTTATTGTCGAGCCGCGCAACTCGCCCGAAGCGATAGAAGCGGTCACGGGAGTGGCGGCGGAAAACATTCGCGGCGCCGCCCGGCTTTACGCCAAGGCGCCGAATTCCGCTATCTACTACGGGTTGGGCGTGACCGAGCACAGCCAGGGCAGCACCGCCGTTCTGGCGATGGCAAATCTGGCGATGGTCACCGGAAATCTCGGCCGCCGCGGCGTGGGAGTTAACCCGCTGCGCGGACAGAACAACGTCCAGGGCTCGAACGACGTCGGCTCTTTCCCGCACGAACTGACCGGCTACCGCCATGTTTCCGATCCCGCGCTGCGCGCCGATTTCGAGAAAGAATGGCACGTCACGCTCGATCCCGAGCCCGGGCTGCGGATTCCCAACATGTTCGACGCGGCCCTCGATGGCAGCTTCAAGGGAATCTACATCGAGGGCGAGGATATCGCGCAGTCCGATCCGAATTCGCAGCACGTCGCCGCGGCGCTGAGCGCGATGGAGATCGTGATCGTTCACGATATCTTCCTGAACGAGACGGCGAAGTACGCGCACGTCTTTCTGCCCGGCTCGTCGTTCCTCGAAAAGGACGGCACGTTCACCAACGCGGAGCGTCGAATCTCGCGGGTGCGCAAGGTGCTGCCGCCGCTGGCGGGCAAGCAGGACTGGGAAGTCACGCTGGACCTCGCCAACGCGCTCGGCTACCCGATGCGCTACCTCCATCCTTCGGAGATCATGGACGAGATCGCGCGGCTGACACCGACCTTTGCCGGCGTGAGCTACGAAAAGCTCGAGCAACTGGGCAGCGTGCAATGGCCGTGCAACGAGAGCGCGCCCACGGGCACTCCCGTGATGCACGTGGATGAGTTCGTGCGCGGCAAGGGGCGCTTTCTCCTGACCGCGTACGTACCGACGGACGAACGCACCAGCAACCGTTATCCGTTGATTCTGACGACGGGGCGAATCCTCACGCAGTACAACGTCGGCACGCAGACCCGGCGGACGGGCAACGTCGTCTGGCACGGTGAGGACCGCCTGGAAATCCATCCGCACGACGCCGAGCAGCGCGGCGTTCGCGACGGCGACTGGGTCGAGATGAGCAGCCGTGCCGGCTCGATCCTGCTGCGCGCGGAGCTAACCGAACGGGTGCAGCCCGGCGTCGTCTACACGACGTTTCATCATCCGGAAACGGGAGCCAACGTGGTGACCACCGAGAATTCCGATTGGGCAACTAACTGCCCCGAATATAAGGTCA
>DASPQS010000176.1:0-13625 GCA_035624865.1 Binataceae bacterium (SeqCode)
GCGCGCCGTGACTCTATGGTTGCGCGCGCACGATTGGCACCTATTATCCCGATCTAATGACTCTTGCTAAGGGTGAAATCCTTCACTACCTCGGCGAGGATTGAAGTTGTCAAAGCCGGGAGGCGGGTTCGATCCAGGCGCGGGCAATCTCCTCGAGTAGCTTGATGACCTCGGCCTCGGTGTTAAGCGGGCGCTGGAAGACTGGAGTCAGATAGAGTTCGTCCACCCCGGCGTCGCGGTAGCTCTTGAGATCGGCGGGTGTGGAGGATGCCAGCGGCGACATCGAAAACTCGAAGCCCTGGGCTTTGCGGTTGTTGGCCTTGAGAAGTTCGCGCAACCGATTGATCTTTTCGGCCGTCTCGGCGGCGGTCAGATTGAAGCCGCACCATCCGTCGCCGTACGCGGCGGCTCGCTTGAGCGCGGCCTCGGTCTGTCCGCCGACGAGAACCGGAAGTCCGCCACCGTTGATCGGCTTGGGATAACTGCGGGCGCCCTCGAATTGTGCGAATTCGCCCTTGTACTCGCTGGGATCGTTGCCCCACAGGCGGCGCATCGCCTCGACGTATTCACGCGTTCGCCGCGCCCGCCGCTCCCAGGGTATGCCGAGCGCCTTGAATTCTTCTTCGAGCCAGCCGACTCCGATCCCCAGCGCGAAACGCCCGCCGCTCAGATAGTCGAGCGAGGCCGCAAGCTTGCCGAGCAGCAGCGGATGATATTCGGGCGCGATGCAGATCCCTGTGGCGAGCCGAATACGCTTCGTACATGCCGCGGCGTAGGTCAGTGCGACGAATGGATTCAAAAGGGGCGTATCGAGACGGATGGGGAGATCCTGGCCCCTGGAATACGGATAACGTGAGGAAAAACGGTCGAGGAAGACAATGTGCTCCGGCGCCCATACGGTGGAGAACCCGAGGCGCTCGGCGTGGACTGCGGTCGCCGTGATAAGCTCGGGACGAGCGAGATTTCCAATGCCGATGGCGAAGAAACCGATCTTCATGATGAGTCCTCCTGCGCGGGTTGCGGCCGAAGATCCGCTGATTCGGGCCGCAATCAATGTCCATAAAAGCGAAAACAGGTCAACGGCGACAATCAGCGGATGGGCGGCCGGGAGCTTGCACAGTTTGTGCGATTTTCTTCGTGGAGCCGGAATTCGGGCAAATAGCGCGCGAACCGAGATATTGGCGAACCTCCGCAAAGTTTCATAAGCTGCAAGGATTCGGGCGCCTTCGCATCCTGGCCGATTCCGAGACCGTCGTCGGGTCGAAAGACCGTACAATGGATTCGGGTTCGCGGCAGGGCATTCGGAGGGCCACATCCGGAGGACAGTGAGAACAGCATGGGTGCTACTCCGTCTGTAGTTGTCCTGGGCGCCGGGCTCGGCGGCCTGTGCGTCGGCGCGCAATTGAAAAAAGCCGGCTTCGACGACTTCGTGATTCTCGAGAAGGCGAGCAAGGTTGGGGGCACCTGGCGCGAGAATACCTATCCCGGATGCGCGTGCGACACGCCGGTAGCGGTGTATCAGTTCTCGTTCGCGAAAACCTTGAATTGGAGCCATCTGTTTCCGCGCGCTGCCGAAGTTCAGCGCTATACGGAGGACCTGGCCGATCTTTGCGGCCTGCGGCCCCATCTGCGGCTCGGACAGAGCGGCGCTTCCGCGACGTGGGACGACGCGCGGGCGCGCTGGCGCATCACGACGACGACCAGCGAAATCCGCGAAGCGCAGGCCGTGGTCATGGCGCTCGGGCAGCTCAATCGTCCTCAATTGCCGGACATTCCCGGCCGGGACAGTTTTGCCGGTCCGTCGTTTCATTCGGCGCAATGGAACCACGCGGTCGATCTCACCGGAAAACGCGTGGGGGTCATCGGATCGGCCGCGAGCGCGATCCAGCTGATTCCTGAGGTCGCGAAAATCGCGAGTCATCTCGAGGTTTTCCAGCGCACACCGAACTGGATACTGCCGCGACTGGATCGGGAAGTCACCGAGGCCGAGAAGAAGGTACTGGCGACGGCGCCGGAGGTGCCGCTCTCCGAGCGGGAACATCTCTACCTGGTTTCGGACGTCCTGTTCTGGAAGGCCTTCGAATATACGGAAGAAGGGCGCGCCTTCTACACCGAGATGGCGCTGAATCACCTTAAGATGCAGGTGCCGGACCCGGAATTGCGCCGCAAGCTGACACCGGGCTATCCAATCGGATGCAAGCGCGTTTTGTTTGCCGACGACTACTACCCTGCGCTGATGCAGCCGAACGTTTCGCTGGTGACGGAGGGTGTAGACCGGATCGTGCCCGAGGGCGTTGTCACGAAGGACGGCGTGACCCATCGGTTGGACGTGCTGGTCCATGCTACCGGCTTCGAAACCACCGGCTGGCATTGGTCGGTAGACGTGACCGGGCGGGGCGGCCTGAAGCTGCGCGAGGCCTGGAAGAACGGGCCGGAGGCCTATCTCGGGATCACGGTGACGAACTTCCCGAACCTGTTCATGATTTACGGTCCGAACACGAACTTGGGCCACAACACGATCACTTTCATGATCGAGCGGCAGACCGAGTACATCCTGAAGTGCCTGGAGGCGATGCGAGCGCGCAATCTGGCCTCGATCGAGGTTTCGAAAGCTGCGCAGGATCGGTTCAACCGCGAACTCCAGGCGCGGCTGGCCAAGACCACGTGGGCGGATCCACGATGTTCGAGCTGGTACAAAACGGCGGAAGGACATATCACGCAAAACTGGGCGGGACACACGCGCGAATATCGGGAACGGACGCGGGAGGTGGCGTGGGCCGACTATGTCGTGGGATCGGGCGAGGAGAGTGCGGCCCGGGCCGCGAAGTGATCGCGCGCGACTTCGATCCTATCTGGTGAGCCGAGCGATTGCCTTCGGCGGGGGCAATCGCTCGGCGCGATCCAATTCATTACTGTTCTCTTTCCGCTGTGCGGGGAGGTGCGCTCCTCTGAAGCCAGTGTTTGGCGTGAGCGCGACAGTCGCCAGAGGCGCAAGCGCGGCAACCTCTGACCCGCGGTCACTTACCACGCGCAGACCACGAACGCGGTAAGAATCGTCCTGTATGTATCATGTACTGGCGGTACGATTCGCCAAAACCTTCGAGCATCATCGCCTCTTCTCGCGGAGCACGGACGATCATCAGGAGCAGTATCAGGACTGTCCCGGTGAAGAGTATGAACCAATTGCGCGCTGCGATGCCCCATCCCGCCATTAGGGGAAGCCAGAATGCGTACAGCGGATGCCGAATCCATCGATATGGACCAGCCGTGACGACCACCCTCTCTTCGGCAACCCTGAGCAGGGGACTGTAACTCGCGCCCAGCGAGATGGCCGCCCAGATCTCGCCGGCCACTCCCAAGCAACTGATCACAATCGCCATCCATCGAATCGGCTCCTCAATTTCAAACGCGCTCCACTCCACGAGCGAGGGATTCGCCAGATACGCGAAAACGGCCCCGAAGTGCAGGAGCGCGAGCACCGCTAGCGTCCCTGTCAGCCACGCGGACTCTGCGCGGCGCGCAGGCCCCCCTTGGGCAGGCTCTTTGCGACGAGAGACGGAATAATAGGCACGAACTCCACCCATTACTACCAGCTCCGCCGCTACGATCAGCCGGATTGGAATATCGCCGTAACCCATCATTCTTCGGGCGCTCCTGCTGAACGTTGTACGGATTTATCAATCTTTTCGGACGCAAGGCCACCGAAGGCAAATGATCTACCGCGCGACCATCTACCATCCCAATTGGTAAGCTGAGCGAATGCCTTCAGGTGAGGCAATCGCTCGGTAGCGCCGTCGCGGATCAGGCCTGCTTTTCAACCTTGGTTCCCAGCGCCTTCGCGGTTTCGGGCGGCAGACCCGAGGGGTCGATCAGCAGGTTAAACAGCTTCAGATTGTGGGTATGGGCGAGCTGATGGAGGGCGAACGAGGTCTGCATCGCGGCGACCCGGCCCTGCACGTCTTCCATCGCGTTGACGGACTCCTTCGCCATTTTGAGGGCAAACAATGGCTTGCGGGCGATTTTTGCGGCCATCGCGAGTGCCGCATCCTGTAGTTGATCACGCGGCACCACGTGGTTGACCATGCCGAGCCGATGCGCTTCCTGCGCGGTCATCCAATCGCTAGTGAAGAGAAACTCCTTCGCCTTGCGGGGGCCGAGTTCCCACGGATGGGCGAAATACTCCACGCCGCCGACACCGAAGCTGACGGCGTGATCGACGAATTCGGCGTCTTCGCTGGCGATAATTATGTCGCAGGGCCAGATCAACATCAGGCCGCCCATGATGCATCGGCCCTGGACGGCGGCAATCGTGGGTTTGGGGATGTTGCGCCAGCGTTCACTGAATCCGATGTAGAGTTCCTTCTCGCGCGCCATCTGCGACTCCGCTCCGGCGCAGGTGAAGCCGCACCAGGTGCCGACGGTCTTGTGCTGGAGCATCGCCTGCGCGCCGTTGGGTTCGCGCAGGTCGTGGCCTGAAGAAAAATGGGGACCGTTGGCGGCGAGGATTATTGCCTTGACGCCGTCGTCCTGCGCCGCGGCGTCGAAGGCGTCGTTCAATTCATAGAGCAAATCCGTGTTCTGGGAGTTGCGGGTCTCGACCCGGTTGAGCACGATCCGTGCGACGTGATCGGCGGGGGTTTCGTAAACGATATATTGGAAATCCTTCATCACATATCCTCCTAGCCGGATGGGGCGGCGGCCGCGCGCTTCTGAGCATGGGGCGGGCCGCGCCGAACCTTCCCATTAGCAGGCGTTCGTCTTCTCTACAAAAGACCTGAGCGTTCGCGGCGCCGTGCAATCGCGAACAGATTGCGGTATCTGTTGCGAACGCGTGGGACCATCATTGAATCAGCGCGGGAGGTGACGTCATGGGACGGCTTGACGGCAAAGTTGCATTGATTGTCGGCGGCGGCGCAGACGGCCCGCCAAACCCGGGCGAGACGCTTTCGATCGGCAACGGCCGCGCGACTGCGATTATGTGCGCGCGCGAGGGCGCGGTGGTGATGGTCGCGGACAAGAATACGGCGCTGGCGCACGAGACCGCTTCGGCGATTCGCGCCGAGGAAGGCCGGGCCGATTCGGTGGCGGCCGACGTGAGCAAGGAGGACGATTGCCGGCGCGCGGTGGAGGAGGCGGTGCGCCGATTCGGCAAGATCAACCTGCTGGTCAACAACGTCGGAATCGCGGTGGGCCGATCGCTGCTCAATACGACCACAGACGAATTCAACCTGATGTACGAGGTCAACCTGCGCAGCCACTTTTTGATGATGCGTTGCGCGCTACCGGAGATCGTGAAGGCCGGCGGCGGCGCGATCGTGAACGTCTCCTCGGTTGCAGCGCTGCTGTCCGGGAGCGGTATCGCCTACGAAGCGACGAAGGCCGCGATTCTGGGACTATCGCGGTCGGTGGCGGTTCGCTACGCGCGCGACAACGTCCGCGTTAACACGATTCTGCCGGGGCTGATCAATTCGTCGATGGTGCGGCGGGAGATCGGAGACCGGGAAGCACGCGTCGCGCCGCGGATCCCGATGGGCCGGCAGGGGACGCCGTGGGAGATCGCCAAAGCGATCGTGTTCCTGCTCTCCGATGACGCATCGTATATCACCGGGACGCAGCTTATCGTTGACGGCGGAATCACGGCAGGCGAGGGAATGAGACGGCGCAGCACGCAAACGCCCGGGTGACGGAATGAGCCAGCGCGCAAACTAATCGCGATGGCCGACGGCCTGGGCTAGTCCGTCGCCCAACAGGTTGAAGCCCAGCACCGAAAGCCCAATCGCGGCGCCAGGCACGGTCGTAAGATGCGGGGCGACCAGCAGAAACTGCCGCCCGGCCTCGAGCATGTTGCCCCATGAGGGCGCGGGCGGGCGGGCGCCGAGTCCGAGGAATGAAAGCGCGGCCTCGGCGACGATGATGCCGCCGATCCCGAAAGTCGCCTGCACCAGAAGCGGCCCCGCGAGTCCCGGCAGCAGATGGCGCCAGAGCAGCCGCCGCTCGCCGGCGCCGAGGGCGCGAGCCGCCTGGACGTATTCACGCTCGCGCAGCGAAAGCACCTGGCCGCGCACCAGCCGAGCGTAGCCGGTCCATCCCATAGCAGTGAGCGCAAGAACGAGGTCGACCAGGCCCGGGCCGAGGATTGCGGCGAGGGCGATCGCAAGCAGGAACCCGGGAAAGGCGAGCACGATATCGACCGCGCGCATGACGAGTCCGTCGACACGGCCGCCCGCGAGCGCCGCGGTTCCGCCGATGAGGCTGCCCGCGATCAGCGAGAAGCTGACGACCGAGATCGAGACCGCGACCGAGAGCCGCGCGCCCCATACCATCCGGGCAAGCATATCGCGCCCGAGAGAATCGCATCCGAGCCAATGGCCGGGGCCGGGCGGCGCGAGCGATCGGCTGAGGTCGATCGCAAGCGGATCGGCGCGAACCGCCAACGGTCCGACCAGCGCGACGATCAGGATCAGCGCGACGATTCCCGCGCCGGCGAGGAGCGACGGATTGCGGCGAATCATTGCGGGCCGATACGGATGCGCGGGTCGGCTGCGCTGTATACAAAGTCGGTAATCATGTTGATCACGACGTAACTCAGGGAGAAGGTGAGAACGCAGCCCTCGACCAGTGGATAATCGCGATTGCCGATTGCGCTGATTAGCAGGCGTCCGAGCCCAGGCCACGCAAAAATCATCTCGGTGACGATCGAACCGGTGAGAAGCGCGCCGGCCTCGAGCCCGAGCAGCGTAATCACGGGGGTCAGTGCGTTGCGCAAACCGTGACGCACGATCGCACCCATCCTGCTCAGCCCCTTGCCGCGCGCGGTGCGCATATAGTCGGCGGCGATTACCTGCGCGAGGCTCTGGCGCAACATGCGGGCGACGATCGCCGCGATCGCGGTGCCCAGAGTGACCGCGGGCAGGATCAAATGGTACAGCCCGCCGCGTCCGGTTAGCGGGAGCCATCCGAGGATCAGCGAAAAAACGATCATCAGCAGCGGGCCGAGACAGATATGAGGAACCGAGATGCCAAGGATCGCGAAGCCCATCGCGCCGAGATCGGCGGCGCCGCCCGGATTGGCACCTGCGACGATGCCCAACGGGAAAGCGACCAGGATCGCGACCACCAAACCCGCGCCGGCCAGTTCCAGCGTCGCGGGGTAGCGCTGGGTGATGACGCGCGCGACCGGTTCGTGCATCGAGATTGATTCGCCAAGATCACCGCTCGCAAGGCGTGCGAGGAAGGTCAGATACTGCCTCCACAAGGGGCGGTCGAGTCCGAGTTCGTGGCGCATCCCCGCGATGTCGGCCGGCTGCGCGTTCTCGCCGAGCATCGCGACGACCGGATCGCCGGGGACGAGATGGATCATCGCGAAGGTCAGTGTCGCCACGCCGAGGGCGACCGGGATGAGCGCGGCAAGGCGGCGCAGAAGGAGGCTAGTCATCAAACCGATGGCGCGCGGGGCTGGGCAAGTAAGATGCGGTCGCAAGGGATCGCAAACTGCCGTTGGGATAAGGTTCGAAGCCGCGCAGCCGGCGATTCAGCACGGCGACGTTGTCGACCCACCAAAGCGGCAGGTACGGCAAATCGATGGCAGCGAGTTGTTGGACGCGGGCGTAAATTTTACGCCGCACCGCAGGATCGAGTTCGGTATCTCCGGCCTCGACGAGCTGGTCCATTTCAGGGTTAGAGTAGGCGCCCCGGTTCATTCCCTGCGGCGGCAGCTCTTCCGAATCGTAGATTAAGTAGTACTGGTGCGGGTCGTTGATGCCGACCAGCTGGCTCGAGGCGAGGTCGAAGTTGCCGCGCGTCAGGTCCGCGTAGAAAGTCGCCCATTCGTTGGTGCGGATCTCGAGGCGGATTCCCACCTTTCGCAGCATCGCCTGTAGCGCCTCCGCGAGGCGGCGACCCTCGGGCGTGGTCTTGTAAACGAAGCTGAGACGCGGATCGCCCGCCGAGTACCCTGCCTCTTCGAGCAGATGTTTTGCCGCTGCCGGGTCGTACTGATAGCGGGCGACGTTGGCCTCATACGCCCAATTTTCCGGCGTGAGCATCCCGGTCGCAACGCGTGCCGTTCCGCGCAGCATCGACGTTACGAACTGATCACGGTCGATCGCATAGGCGATCGCGCGCCGCATCCGGAGGTCGCGCAGACGCGGGTCGCGGAAGTTGAAGATCAGATACTGAAATGTAGTACCGGGGGATTCCTCAACTTCCAGGTCTCGATGAGAAGCGAGGTATGGAATGAGATCAGGCTGGACCCCGTCGTTCTCGGTGAAGTCACAAATTCCTTCGACGAGTTCGAGCGCCCGCACGGTCGCATCCGGAACCACTTTGAGCACGAGGCCCGGCGCAGCATCGCGAGGATATGAATGGTACGGATTGCGCGCGAGAACGATCGCTTCGTCGGGCCTGAAGCGAGTGAGGCGGAACGCACCGGTTCCCGCCGGCGCAAATCCCGCGCGTGCCTGGGCGAACCCACTGCCCGCGGGTACCACTCCCAGCGTCGCCATTGCGAGAGCCGGAGCAAAGGGTCGCCGCGTCGTCATCTCGATCGTGTAATCGTCCAGCGCCCGCAGCGACGCCATCTCTGCAAGTCCGGCCCGTTTGAGCGACAACGAGGCGGGATCGAGCACCGAGTCGTACGTGTACTTGACATCGCGCGCAGTCAGTCCGCGTCCGTCGCTGAAGCGAACGCCGCGGCGCAGATGGAAAATCAGCCGGGTCGGCGCGGGGCGTTCGATCGCTTCGGCTAGGTTGCCTGCGAACTCACCGTCGCGACCGGCTCTAACCATACCGTCGTGAATGAGCTCATCGATTCGCTCGGAAATCGCGTCGGTGGCAAACCGTGGATCCAGTGTGCCGGGCGAAACGTTGATGTCGACCTGAAGATAGGTTGGCGGCGCCAGCGGAGCGTGCTTCGCGCAAGCGTTCAGCGCAAGCGCAATCGCGCAACAACAAAAAAAGCCCCTGGCCAACCTGACCCGTCACCTCCTCCTTGGGCCCATCTGCGATAGCGTGAATAATAGCAGAAGCGGCAGGGGGCGGGCTCCACAACCGTTCGGCCGTGAGACTGTCAGTTCGCGGCTCCCGCACGGGAGGAATCTGTTATGGCAGCCAAATGGCGTTCAAAGCTTGCGCTCAGGCAGGGAGATTTGACCGAGACAAAGGTCGAAGCGATCGTCAACGCGGCCAACAACGACCTGCTGTTAGGTGCCGGCGTAGCCGGTGCGATTCGCAAAAAAGGCGGACCCGCCATCCAGAAAGAATGCGACCGGATCGGGCCGATTCCGCTCGGCGAGGCCGCAATCACCGGCGCCGGAATGCTATCCGCGCGCTATGTGATCCATGCGGCGAGCATGCGGCTCGGCGGTCGTACAACCGAGATCGGTCTTCGCGATTCGACCCGCAACTCACTGTTGCGTGCGAAGGAGAAAGGGCTCGAGTCGATTGCATTTCCCGCAATCGGTACCGGAGTGGCGGGCTTTCCGATGGAACGCTGCGCGGAGGTTATGCTGGCCGAGATCCGAGACCATCTGTGCGGTGCCACCTCACTCATGCGGGTTGAAATAGTGCTCTACGACAACGCATCGCTGAAGGTCTTCGAACGGGTCTTCGCGACGATGACCGACTGACGAGTCGTCGGGCCCGGTTTGACCCGCTTTGGGTATCGTCGGGTCGTTCTAGTGCGCGGCGGAGCCGCTGCCGCCTCGTGCGCCGCGCAAGAGCAGGAAACTCGGGACCAACACCGCCATTACGATCGCGAGCATGCGGTAAATGTCATTGAAGGAGAGCATCGCCGATTGCGCCTGCACCATTCCGTACAGCATCCCGAAGCTCTGTTTTTGGCCGGTGATGATCTGCGGGAGATAGTTAAAGCTTTGCGCACCCGGTAAGTGGGGAGCAGCGTGGCTCATGCGCCAGGCGTCAAAAATCGAAAGATGCTCGACCAGGTACGACTGATGGGTCTGTTCGTGATTGACCAGCATCGTGGTCAGATAGGAGATTCCAATCGCGGCGCCGCTGTTGCGGACCATGTTGTAAAGACTTGCGGCATAGCCCATTCGTTCGCGTGACACCGATGAGAGCGCGGTGGCGCTGAGCGTCGGAAAAATCAGACCCATCCCGAAGCCCATGATGATGCCGGGCCAGATCGCCCCCCACATGCTGATATTCAGGTTCCAGCGCGACATCGACCAAAGTCCCAAGGCCATCAGCAGAAAGCCCAGTCCCACGAACGATCGAGTGTCGTGACCGCGGCGCGCCAGTTGTCCCACCATCATCATCGAGAACATGGTGCCGAAGCCGCGTGGTCCCAAAACCAACCCCGCCTTCCAGGCGTCGTAACCCATCAGCTCCTGCAGGAAGATCGGGTTCAGCAAGCCCGTGCCATACAGGGTAAAGCTCATCGCGATGACCATCAGCACCGAAAGTGAAAAACTGGATCGCTTGAGGATGCGCAGGTCAATGATTGGGTCGGTGAAGCGCAGCTCCTGTATCACCAGCAGAACGCTGAACGCCGCTGAGAACACGCTCGTCCATACCACCCAGCCCGAGGCGAACCAGTCGGCCCGCTGGCCGCGATCGAGCACGATTTGCGCCAGCCCCATGCTCAGCACCAGCAGGGCAATTCCGAAGTAATCGACCTTGCCGCCTTTGGCGCGACGCGCGCGCAGATACGCGGGGTCGTGGACGAAGCTCGAAACCATCACGAAGGCAAGCATCCCGATCGGGATATTAATGTAGAAATTCCAGCGCCAGTTCAGGTTGTCCGTGATCCAGCCGCCTAACGATGGTCCCGCGATCGGTGCCACCATCAACCCCATTCCCCACATTGCCATCGCCATTTGCTGTTCGCTGGGCGGGAACGATTCCATCATGATCGCCTGCGATGACGGGATCATCGCGGCCCCCGCAGCGCCCTGGATCAGCCGGAACACGACCATCTGGTCGAGCGATCGCGCCGCGCCACACAGTGAAGACGCTATCACGAACACCAACACGGAGAAGAGGAAATAGCGCTTGCGGCCGAACCGCGCGGAAATCCACCCCGTCATCGGGATCATGATGCCGTTGGCGACCAGGTAACTGGTCAGTACCCATGCGATCTCGTCGACGCTGGCCGAAAAGCTCCCCTGCATGTGAGGCAGCGCGACGTTGACAATGGTGGTATCGAGCACCTCGAGCGCGCAACCGAGCATCACGGCGAGCGCGATCAGCCACTTGTGCGTGGGTGCGCCTTGGTCGGCGGGAACGGGTGAAGCTGCTGCGGCCATCCTGCACGTGCGCGCCCATTGATCCGCGGCTCCTCCGGAGCCCAGCCGTTAATCAGTCCAGGCAAAAGGATTCGGACCAGGCGGGTCGCGCCGATGTCATCATCATACCGATGGACCCGTGCGAGGAAAGGGGATCGGCCGGGGAGCCTGACCGGAGCCTGGTATCAACCCGCGCCAGGGATGTAGAACGCGGCCGTGGCCGGACGATACGCTCGCGGCATCCAGAGCGGACGCCGCAGACCGCCAGGACCAGGCCCGGGCCGCGCGAGTTCGAGCCAGCGCCGATAGACTTCATGCGATTTGGCTGTATCGACGAAAATGTCACCGTAGCGGTCATCCGCGCCGGGCTTTTCGATGCGTACCTTCTGATGCCAGCAATGGGCGCCGCTGATCGGATCAGGCTGCACCGGAAAGGTCAGGTTCTGATGGACCCCGGCGTCCTCCCACCACACTCGCGCGGAATCCTTGTCCGTACTCGCGAATGGCCGCACGCCGTGGATTTGGCGCATCATCCATCTCCCGGGCCCCACTTGGCGCAAGTCGACCAGTGCCGTCGACCATTTCTCACCGCCCGCTTCTTCGCGGAGACGCCAGCGCCCCAGGTGATGCGAACACGCGATCACACCGGGACGGATTCCCTCGGTCACCCATACCTTGTCGATGAAGTAGCCGATTTCAGTGTTGACCTTGAGCAAATCTCCCGTGACCACGCCGAAGCGAGCCGCGTCCTCCGGATGGATCCAGAGCGGGTTGCGATGGGAAATTTCATAGAGCCATTTCGCGTTCCCGGATCGCGTATGAACAAGTGTCGGCAGCCGGAAGGTCGGCAGCAGAAGCATCTCGCCATTGGCCCGGTCTATGTTGGCGCGATGGACGTGGCTCCTGATGTATCCCGGAATCGAGCATTCGTGCCAATTCCACTCCTTCAGCGTCTTCGAGAAAAACTCGAGCTTGCGTGATGGCGTGGGAAAGCCGGCCTTCGCGGCCCCGTCGATTTCAACTCCGATTGCCGTCCCGTCTTTTCTGATTACTCTGGTCTGAGCATCGACGGTGGCTCCGGCGAGATCGGCCGCGGCGAAGGTCTTTTCGTGGCCGGGAGCGGGGGACTCCTCGACCAGGAAGGCCCCGAATTTGCGCATGTAGGCGAGGGGAGTGAGCCCCTCGCGCGCCGCCGCCGCGGGCAGGCCCGGCACGCTGTTTTCGAAGATCCAACTGTAGTATTCGTCTACTGTGAGTTTCTCACCGGGACGGTAAGGCGATTCGAAGTATTTCCGGATGCCGAGCGCGCCATCGGGATCGATGCGCCACGACAGCTCGATCCAGAACTCGTCCTCTTCCCAGACTTCGCCGAGGCCCGCCTCGCGATGGGCCTCCCAGGTGAAGTTGAAGCGCTTGCCTCGGCGCTCGAGCGCGACCCGCATTACCGGTTGGCGGAAACCGATCCAGCGCGCCGCGTGGGTTTCCTGGCTCATCAGGTCGTGCCGCTCCGAGGCGTGACCCATCGGCAGCACGTAGTCTGCGAACCATGCGGTCTCGCTCCATACCGGCGTCAGACAAGCATGACGTGCGACCTTTGACTCATCGGACAGGGTCTCGATCCAGCTCATCCCGTCGGGATTGGTCCAGACCGGATTGTAGACCCGGGTGAAGTAGGCGGCGATCTTACTGCGCCCCTCTTTGAGAAAGTGCGGCAACAGGAAGCTCATCTCGAAGAAAGCGAGCGGAAACTCGCGCGGCCACGTCAGTTCGTTCCAGACATTGGGCGGCGGCGGCATCATCGGCGGCGCCGGGATGATCTTGTTGAAGGCGGCGGGCGCAGTGCCGCCCGGCGTCGCGACCGCGCCCACCAGGACGGAGAGGAACTGCACCGCACGCGCGACCTGCCATCCGCCGAGATTTCCTGCCGCCGAGTTGCGCCAAACGGTCGTGGCAAAGGCGTGGCCGGCGCGGCCAATCTCCCGCGCGACGTGCGCGATCACGTCGGCGTCCGCGCCGGACTCCTGCGCCGCGAACTCGGGCGTGTACTGCGCGTAAACCCGCTTCAGAATCGCGACGAAGCTCTCGAACGTCTGCGGTTCGCCCGGATGCTCTTCGCGCAGGTATTCCTCCCAATTAACCCAGCGGCGCAGGAATTCGCGATCGAAAAGCTCCTCGCGCAGAATCACGTTGCACATGGCGAGCAGCACCGCCGCCTCGCTGCCCGGCCAGGTCGAGAGCCAGTAGTCGGCACGCGCCGCGGTGTTGGACAGTCGCGTGTCAATCACGCAGATTTTTGCCCCTCGCAACTTCCCGTCGATGATCCGCTGCGCATGGGGATTGAAGTAGTGCCCCGCCTCGAGGTGCGAGCTCAACAGCAGG
>DASPQS010000177.1:0-11149 GCA_035624865.1 Binataceae bacterium (SeqCode)
TGGTCCGGGCGAGATCGTTCGCTTCCGCAGCGACGCTACGTTGGATCGGCGGATCAAGGTACCAGCCAAAACCGTAACCAGCGTGGCCTTCGGCGGCCCCGACATGCGCGACCTTTACGCGGTCACCGCAAACAACAGCGATAATCGCGACCTGAAGGGAACAGTCTTCCGCACGCGTTCTGACATCGCGGGTCTTCCCGTCCCCAAGGCGAGATTCTAGCCCTGCAGCGAAGCAACCGGTCAACGCGCGCAGCGTCAGCGTCGAGCGGAACTGCGGGCTCGCTATGCTCCGATCGATCAGCGCAACGAAGGGCGCGGTCGGCTCGGAAGTGATGCAAGCTTCACGTCCCCGGTCCTCCGCGGAGATTTGCGGTTTGCCGCAGGCGGCTTGAACCCCGGACGCGGCGGCGTCCGCATCGGGCGGCGGAAGACCGCGCCGGCCTTCGCTTTGGCCTCAATTGCCGCTTCGGCAGCGGCGTCCGAGCGGATCATCACGTAAAAGAGCACGTCGGCCAGTACGATCTTGGCTAGGGCGACCACAAATATAAACGCGCTCATGACCAGCACGTCCGTCCAGGTGTTCGAAAGGGCTGCCACCACCGCGACACTCATTACAATCGCGGTCGCCCCGAAGACGCCCACTAAAATGAGCATCGACGTGGCCGATTGCCGCGTCGAGGCGTCGACCGGCGCGTCGCGCCAACTCCGCCGCAGAGTGCGGCGGCCTCTCAATGGCACTATCGAGCCCATTTCTCGACTGAGCGGCCATTGTAGCGCAAGGCAAGCCGCGGCGTTAGGGGCATGGTGGCCTTTTGCGGCGCCCTCGCCACCGTCTTGGCGACGGCTCTGTCCTGTTTCGGATCACGATCATCTCGCCCCTACCGCTCATGTCCGAAAAAGTTCTAGAGTGCTGCTCGGCCGAGGCCAGCAAAACTACTGGCAGGCCCACGCGGGGAGATTCACTATGGCCAAGGCGCGAGCGGTCGTGCAGGTCGGCGACCGGCAGTTCGAGATTCAGCAATTCGATCTGCCCAGCGTCGGTTCCGACGATGCCCTGATCCGCGTGGAGGCGTGCGGCATCTGCGGCAGCGATGTCGACCAGTACGACGGCAAGCTCAACGGGATGGGGCTGCGGTTGCCTGTCATTCCTGGCCACGAACCGGTCGGCATTATCGAGGAGATCGGCGCCGAGGCATCGCGGCGATGGGGTGTCAAGGCGGGCGATCGGGTCGCGGTCGAACCTGTGCTCGGATGCGGCCATTGCCGGGCCTGTATGCAGGGTTTCTATCGGCGTTGCCGCACGGGACGTCCGGGCACCGCGATCGCCGCGTGTGGCTTTATTCCAACCCACATCAAGCCGGCCCTGTGGGGTGGCCTCGCGGAGTATATGTACGTCGATCCCAACGCCGCGGTGCACAAGGTCTCGCGCGATATTCCGGCTGAGCTTGCGGCGCTCTACCAGCCGGTTGCGGCCGGTATAAGCTGGGCCCATCGCGAACCCGGCACGCGCGTCGGCGACACCGTGGTTGTCTTCGGAGCCGGCCAGCGCGGGTTGGCGTGTGTTGTGGCGGCACGCGAGGCGGGCGCCTCGAAAATATTCGTCGTCGCGCGCCGGCAGAGCGCGCATCGCCTGAAACTCGCAATTGAACTCGGCGCCAGCGCTGCCCTCTTTGCGGACGAGGACACGGTTGCGCAGGTGCGCGATCTCACCCTTGGAGAGGGCGCCGACGTGGTCATCGACGTGACCGCCGAGACCATGGGTCCGATCGCGAAGGCGATCGACATGGCCCGGGCCGGCGGTACGGTCGTGCTGGCCGGCGTTAAAGGCTGGGGCGTCGCGATTCCAGGAATGGAGAACGATCGTATCTTTTCCAAGGAACTGACTATCAAGGGCGTCAAGAATGCTGATTTCAGGTCGTTCGAGATCGCGGTTCGGCTGATCGAGTCGCGCAAATATCCATTCGAAAAAATGCATACTCATAGTTTCGGGCTTGAGAAACTTGATCTCGCGATCCGCACCCTTGCCGGGCGCGTGCCGGGAGAAATTGCCATTAGCGTTTCGATAGATCCGTCGCTCTGAACCGGAAAGCGAACTGCCGCGAGCCGCGTCACATACTGGCTATCACAACAACTACGGAGGGTTGTCACAGTGGCTAATAAAATGGTCGAAATTACCGAACTGCTCAAAGACGCGCCCAAGAACTGGGGCCGCTGGGGTGCTGGCGACGAAATCGGATGCCTGAATTTTCTCACCAGCGCCGAGGTGCTCCGCGGCGTCCGGGCGGTTAAGCAGGGCAAGACCTTCATGCTCGGTGTGCCGGTGGCCCGCCCGCAAGGCGACCCCACTCATCCGATTCGCTCGCAGCCTATCCATACGCTGACTATGGACGAAGGCTTTTATATCAGCGGCCGCGCCAAGCCGTTTCCGGGCGGGCTCAAATATTCTGACGATGTCGTGACGATGTTCCCCCAAAGCACGACCCAGTACGACGCGCTGGGCCATGCCTGGTACGGTGAAAAGCTCTACAACGGCTACGACCCGAAGACCACCATCGGCGGTTTGCAAAAGTGTTCGATTCAGCCGATCGGAGAACACGGCGTCGTTGGGCGCGGAATTCTGATTGACGCCGCGCGCTACAAGGGCAAGAAGCACCTCGATCGCGGCGAGGGAGTGACTCTCGATGACCTGCTCGGCGCCGCGAAACGGCAGGGTACCGCGATCGAAAAGCACGATATCGTGGTGCTCCACACCGGATGGCTTAATCGGTATTACGAGGAAGGAGCTAAGGCGATGTTTCCCGACGGTGCCTATGACGAGCCAGGCCTCGAATATAGCAAGGAGCTGGTGAAGTGGTTTCACGAGATGGAAATTGCGTCGATCAGCGCTGATACCATCGGATGTGAACAGGGGATCAACAAGGAAACCGGCGCCGTCGGAGTCCTGCATTCCGCGCTATTGTGCAATCTCGGTGTGATATTCAACGAAATAGTCTGGCTCAAGGACCTGGCCGAGGACTGCGCCAAAGACGGTCAGTATACGTTCTTGTTTGCCGGCGCACCGTTAAAGCTGGTGTACGGATGCGGGTCGGCGGTCAACCCGATAGCGATTAAGTAATTTCCAGTGCTCGCATGGTATGGCGATGGCCGTCGCGTCGGAATTCTTCGGCGCGACGGCCATTCCCGCGGCTCCCCATCCAGCAGTCGTTTCGAACCTGACGGAATCTCGGGTCTGATCCCCGTGGTTGTCCGGCCCAACTATCCGGCGCTGTCGAGCGCGGTGATTATCCGCCCGCGTGTCTCGGGCAGCAGCCATACCAGCGCGGCGCCCGCCGCAGAAAAGAACGCCCCAATCGACAGCGTCGCACCGAAGCCGAGGTAGACGCTAAGCGTCGTGATCGCCAGCGGCGTGAAAAATTGCAGTCCGCGGGTGCCGTTGAGCAGCAGCGCCAAGGCCGTATTGCGCACGCTGGTCGGCAGCATTTCCGCAATCATGGGACCGGCACCAGCCCAGATTCCGGTGCCGATTCCCCCCACGACCATCGCCCCCCCGATCAGGCCTGGTTTGTTCGCCGCCCAATCCCACAGCAGGGTCGGCGGCAGCAGTCCCGCCGCCATCATGAGCCCGAACGCGCACAGCATCGGGCGCCGGCCGAACCGATCGGCAAGCGCACCGAAAATCGCGTAGCCGAATATTCCGCCATACTGCATCCCGATCATCAGGTTACTGCCCGCCTGCGGAGTGAGCTTGCGGACGAGCTGCAGATAGCCGGGCATCCAGCTGTAAGTGAACCAGTACGCCTCGGAGTTGACCAGGAGCACGACGAAGAGCAGCGCTATGATCGAGCGGTAAGGCCGGAGCGCTCGCAGCTCGGCGGCGCCGATCCATCGGCGCCGGCCCGATCGCTGCCAGATATCGCTCTCGGGTAGCCAGCGCCAGACCGCGGCGGCGACGACGAAGGCCGGTGCGGCAGAAATCACGAACACCGCGCGCCATCCGAGGATTGGCTCGATGTGGCCGCCCGCCCATGCCGCGATCAGGGCGCCCAGCGGCGCCCCGACCTGGACGTACGCCGCATAACGCGCGCGCCGCTGTGGCGGAACGCTTTCCGCGATCAGGCTCTGCCCGGCACTCCACTCACCGCCGATGCCGATTCCCGTGAACGATCGAAAAATTAGAAGGTGCAGCAGAGTATTCGACGCGGCGCACAAAGTGGTGCCGATACTGTAGATCAGTACCGACGCTATAATCGTCGGCTTGCGCCCGAAGCGATCGCCGATAAAACCGAAGATCACTCCGCCTGCCGCCGTCATCGCAAATGACAACCCCAACGCGAGCGAAGAGTCGGCCTTGCTCAGGTGCAGGTCGCGCGCGATCGGCACAAGCAGGAATGAGTAAAGGATAAGATCGTAAAAATCGAAAATCCACGCGGCAAAGCATAGCCCCACGATTCGGTAATGGATTGCGCCCAGCGGACGCTCGCTTACCAGCGCAACCGCGTCCGGCGCAGACCTTCGAGGTTGTTCAGCCGCGCCCGTCACGGCATACCCGAGCTCGTGGTTGCAGGTGCGAGATTATCTCGGAGCATCGGCGTTCAGCGTTCTCCATGGTCGTCGCCGGAGGCGGCTTTCTCCCGGCTGGCCGTTATGGTTGGCTATGATTCGAATTTCCGGCGGCGCTTTCAAGCGGAATCTCCGTTTGGTGTCCCCGGCGAGGCGCTCGCTGCGCCGCCCGGCGCATATCCGGGCCTGGATTTGTCCGGTGGCCGCACGAATGGGTTTGAAGGGAGGCGTGCATGTTGAAGAGACTTATCAGATGGATGCTCCGGCTGATCGTGATCACTGTCGTGCTCGTCGTGATTGTTGTCGTCAGCCAGTACCTTTCGCATCGTTACCGTCCGGGTTCGGTTCTCGTGCTGGAACTCAACGGTCCCGTGGTCGAGCGTGGCACGCCCGTGCGCGGCTTGCTCGGCGCCGCGCAGGTTCCCCTCAACGTCGTTCGCCAGTCGCTCGAAACTGCCGCGAAGGACCCGCGCATCGCCGGCCTCGCCATCAAGGTTATCGACCCCGACATGGAGTTGGCGCAGGCCCAGGAGCTTGCCGACGCAATTACTGAATTCAAACAGCACGGCAAATTTACGACGGCATATATGGAGACTGCGGGGGAATCTGGCCTAGGCAATCTGCCCTACCTCGTTGCCAGCGCCGCGGACGAGGTCTCGATGATGCCGCAGGGCGAGATGAACCTGCTTGGCGTGGGAATGCGCGAGATGTTTGCGCGGGGGACCCTCGACTGGCTCAAAATCAGGCCCAATTTCAATGCGATCGGAAAATACAAGAGCGCGGCGAATGTGTTCACGCAAAAGAACTTCACCCCGGCCCAGCGCGAGGAAGACGAAGCTCTGGTCGGCGACATGTTCGAACAGATCGTCAGCGAGACCGCGCGTCGTCGCCGGCTGGCTCCCGACACGCTGCGCGCCCTGATTGATCGAGCGCCGCTGATGGCTGCCGACGGTCTCAAGAACCGCCTGCTCGACCGCCTCGAGTACGAAGATCAGTTCGAGGACCGCGTCAAGGAGTACCGCGGCCAGCATCGCGACCTCGTCGACTACGCCGGATATGCGCGGCCGGAATTCACGGAAGCTTTTCGCGGCCTCAACAAAATCGCGGTCATCTACGGTATCGGGGCGATCACCCGCGGTCAGGGAGGATTCGACCCGCTGCTTTCTCCAGGCTCCAGCTCGATGGGCTCGGACGATATGGTGCATGCTTTCAATGAAGCGCGCGACGATCGTTCAGTTCGCGCCGTGGTCTTCCGCGTCGATTCCCCCGGCGGCTCCGTGATCGCGTCCGAGCTGATTCGGCGCGCGGTGGAACTTTGCGCGCACAAGAAGCCGGTCGTGGTCAGCATGTCCGGGTTCGGCGCCTCCGGAGGCTTCTGGATATCGACTCCGGCTGCGGATATCTTCGCTGACCCTGGTACCCTCACCGGCTCCATCGGCGTACTCGGCGGCAAGTTCAATGTTGCAGGCGCCGCGGCCGCGCTCGGGATCAATACCGGTGAAGTGTCACGCGGCGAAAACGCGGATATTTTCGATGCGTTCACCGACTTCACCCCGGCCCAGGCTCGGATCTTCCACGATCAGATTCTGGCAGGCACCTATCAGTATTTTATCGGTATCGTTGCCAAGCAGCGTCACATGACGCTTGACCAGGTTGACGAGCTCGCGCAGGGCCGCGTATGGACCGGCGTCCAGGCTGCGAGCAACCGGCTGATCGACCGAGTGGGAGGCTTCGACGCGGCGCTTGCCAGGGCCAAGATTCTCGCCAAGCTTGACCCGCGCGAACCGGTTCAGATCGAGGAGCTGCCGGCGCCACCGGGCCTCCTGAGGCGCATCTTGGGTGGCGGGCTCGATGGCGAGATGGGGTGGCATCCACCGGCCGCTCTTGAGCCGCTGCTGTGGATGATGCGCGAATCGCTGGCGCGCCATAGCGCCTTGGGTGAGGCATACTGCCCGCTGGTCCCGGTGATGTGACACCGCTTGTCCGGCTTCGCATGGCCGCTTTGGGGTTATTGTGGTAAGTGAAGGTCGAACCGATATTGCCGGGACAGGTTGCTCAGTTATGGACCAACAGCTCGAAAATTTTCTCAATACGCTGGGTGAGGCCGAGCGCGCCGGCGGCCGCGTTCTGCATGAGTTGACCGAGCTCGCCGGCTCATTGGAACTACGCGAGTTGCTCAAAAAGGCCGGTCACGACGAGGGCTACTGGGCTGGCGAACTCGCCGCGCATGTCCGCCGGCTCGGCGGCCAGGCCTCGAACCAAACCGGTGACTTCGTCGACAAGGTACGTGCCGTCGAGAACTTTCGGGCCAAGCTCGAGCTCCTCAACCGCGGCCAGCGCTGGGTTATTCGCAAGATCGACGAATACCTGCCGTCAGTCGGCGACGAGCCGCTGCGCGCCTTCCTCCGCGTGATGGCGAAGGGACACCACGTCAACATCGGTGCTCTCGAAGATGCGCTAAAGGAAGGTCTGGCTTAGGCGCCAACATAAAATCCGCAGGGCTGGCAGACCAAAAAAGAAGCGGCAGGCGATTCGGAATTTCGCCTGCCGCTTGCCTTTTGAAAACAGACTTTCGGTCTTATGCGCGCAAAGCGTCCAATGAGACCAATTGTTCGCGCTGCGTTCCCGCCGTGTACGGACGTGAGCCGGGATCGCGTTCGTACGGGTCAAGTATCCCCAGTTCCTTGCTGATCTCGCGCACCGCCGGCAGCACCTCCTGCCCGAGCAGGCGGATACTCGTCATTCGATCCTCGAAGCTCACCGGGCCCTGGCTCTGGAAAATGCCGAAGACACCCGGCCGCAGCACTTCGAGAATCTTGCGCAGCTTCGGTATGACCGTCTTGGGCGTGCCCGCGATGATCTGCAGGCCCTGCACTGCTTTCGGATAGGCCTTGTAGATCGCCGCCTTCGCCTCTTCGACGGTCGCCTCGCCGCGCGCGAGCCTCCTGCGGGTGCTGTCCGCGACCTGCTGCAGGTTGCCCGGTTCCTTCTCTTTTTCCTGCGCGCGCCCGAGCTGTTCGGAGCTGACGCCGAGGAAGCCGCCCGAACCGGCGGTCATCGTGCGCGCGAGCCGTTTGGTTGCCTCCTTGGAGTTGTAGCCCGGCGGCAGCGTGTGCTCGGGACGCGAGAACGCACCTTGTCCGCCGCCGTATAGATGCGCCTTGCCGAGTTCTTCCGCCTTCTCCTCTGTCTCGGCGACCACCACGTGTTGCAGATATCCGAAGTTTTCGGAGCCCGCCTGGTAGCCCTCCTTTGCCGCGGTTTCACCGTAGATGTTCCACAGTTCCGCGGTGGCCGACAGCGCGGTGCCGAGTCCCAGGTAGGGATAGCGATGCTGCGCGCACCACACGACCGTTTCCGGGCTGAGCACGCCCGGAATCCAGATCGGAGGACGTGGCTTTTGGTAGGGCGTTACCCACGGATTGATGAAGCGGTAGGTGAAATGCTTGCCCTCCCAGCGGAACGGACCCGGCCGCGTCCACGCCGCCAAAATCAGATCGTGCGCCTCGTTGAACAGCTCGCGGTTGTAAGCGGGATTCGCATTGTTGAAGATCTGCTCGCTCCCCGCACCCCGCACCCATCCGGGCACTAGCCGGCCGTGCGAGATACAATCGATCGTCGCCAGCTCTTCGGCTACCCGCAGCGGGTTCTTGAAGGTGGGCAGCGGGTTGCCCAGCAAAACGATCTTAACTTTCTTCGTGATTCGCGCGAGGATCGACGCCTCGACGTTCATTACGGCTCCCATGCAAAAGGGCGTGCCATGATGCTCGTTGAGCATCACCGCGTCGAAGCCGACGTCCTCCGCGTAGACCATCTCGTCGAGGTACTCGTTGTAAAGTTGCGCACCCTTCTCGCGATCGAAAAATTTATTCGGCACCGCAAAAAAAGCGCGGTTCTTGATTAGCTCGTCTTCCGGTACGTCGCGATACGGACGCTCGGTGAAATACATCAGGATCATGGAGTTCTCTCCTTGGTTGCGCTGTTGGCTCGTCTCACGTCAGCCGGCCCGGCTAGACCCGCACACTCTCGTCGCGCTTGGGTGCATTCTTGAGTGCTTCGAGGTCGACCAGCGAGTCGCGTTTGGTGCCCGACGTGTAGGGACGCGAACCCGGCGCGCGCTCGAACGGATCCACGATGCCCAGTCCTTTCGCGATCTCCCGCATCGCCGGCAATACCTCCTGCCCGAGCAGGCGCACGTTGGTCAGGCGATCCTTTTCCGAGATCGGCCCCTGCGCGGTGAACAGGCCGAAGATTCCGGGCCGCAGCACCTCCATGATCATCTTGAGCTTCGGAATCACCGTCTTCGGCGTTCCGATGATTATCTGCAGGCCGTCCTGCGCCTTCTGATAATTCTTGTAGATCTTCGCCTTGGCCTCTTCGATCGAAATCTCGCCGCGCATCAGCCGTGCGCGCGTCTTGCCCTTTTCCTGGTGGACATCCCCGGCCTGCGGGGTCGGCATATCGGACTGTTGCAGCTTCTCGGTCGTGACGCCCAGGAAGCCGTAATCCGTGGACTGTCGCGCCAGGCGCCGAGTCGCTTCCTTCGAGTTGTAGCCCGGCGGCAGCGTCCATTCCGGACGCGAGAAGTTTTGTGCGCCTCCGCCGAACAGCGCGCCCTTGCCCAACTCCTGTGCCTTCTCCTCCGTTTCGGCGATGAAGATCTGCTGGAGGTAACCGAAATTCTCCGAACCCGCGGTGTAACCTTCCTGCGCCGCCGTATCGCCGTACAGGTTCCATAGCTCGACAGTCGCCGGCAGCGCCGTACCGAGCCCGATATAAGGGTAGCGATGCTTCGCGCACCAGATCACCGTCTCGGGGCTGAGCACGCCGGGAATCCAGATCGGCGGATGCGGCTTCTGATAGGGCAGCGCCCACGGATTCACGAATCGATAATTGAAATGCTTGCCCTCCCAGCGGAACGGACCAGGCCGCGTCCAGCACGCGATTATGAAGTCGTGCGCCTCGTTGAAATATTCGCGGTTGTACGCCGGGTTCGCGTTGTTGAAGATCTGCTCGCTACCCGCTCCGCGCACCCACCCGGGCACCAGCCGTCCGTGAGAAATCAGGTCGATCTCCGCCAGCTCCTCCGCCATCCGCAGCGGATGCTTCAGTGTCGGCAGCGGATTCCCCAACAGCACGATACGCGCCTTTTTCGTCACGCGCGCCAGGATCGCCGCTTCGACGTTCATCACTGCGCCCATGCAGAAGGGCGTTCCATGATGTTCATTGAGCATGATCGCATCGAAGCCCACTTCCTCGGCATAGCAGGCTTCGTCGATATACTCGTTGTAGAGCTCGGCGCCGACCTTCGGATCGTAGAACTTGTTGGGCACGCCGAAGAAACTGCGGTTCTTGATAACCTCGTCCTCCGGCACGTTTTTGTAGGGGCGCTCGGTGAAATGCATTATATGCATGGCTTCTTCTCCTTCAGCTCACGCTATCGCCCGCGCTCAGGCGAGAAATTCGCGCACCAGCTTGATGAACTCCGCCGACTTTTCAATCTCCGGCCGATGGCCGCAATGGTCGAAGACCGTCGCCTTGACCTCGGTGTTCTTGAGCGCCTTGCGGTACGCCTCACACGCGCTCACCGGCACGATCGCGTCTTCGCGTCCCCACACTATCTGAGTGGGCAGGCCGCTCACGCCCGGCAACAGATATTGCAGGCTCGGATTGTTCATGATCGGCTCCCAGGTCAGACGCGCATTCTCCGTCCGTGCGTCCTCGAACGCCTCGAACTGCTCCGGCGTGCGCTCGCCGCCGTAGAGCTTGGCGAATTCCGGCGTCGCCTCGGCATCGTAGATGCTCGCATTGAGCGAGGTCCGCGCCGTGACCGAGAAAACGTCCATGATTTCGCCCTCCGGCGGTTTGATTCCGGCGGGCGCCACCAGCACCATCTTGCGGAACTGCTTGCTGTTGACCGACGCCATTTCGGCCGCAATCCATCCGCCGGTCGAGAAACCGATCACGTCCAGCGGCGCCAGGTTCAATTCCCGCAGCACCCAGCTGTACCACAGCGCAAGCTCATGGATATTGCGAATCCATTCGATCTTCGGCGACTTGCCCAGCCCCGGTTGAATCGGGATCAGCAGCGTATGCTCCTTCGCCAGCGCCGAATGCCAGCTCAGCCATCCCGGATGCCCCAGCTCCTCGTGGAGCACGAGCAGGGGCTTCCCCTGGCCGCCCTTGATAATTGCGAGGTCACTCCCCGCGACGTGGGTGATTTCCTCTGTCCATTCTGCCATCTGCCTGATTTTCCTCCATTTTAACCGGCGGTAGGCGCCCTTCGCAGTCGCATCCGCCGGCGCTTATATGCGCGCCGTACGCCGAATCCCAACTTCTATGCGATCAGCCGCGAACCTGCCACCGTTCACGTTCGGCCCCTCGGGCCGCAACGGTCACGAGGCCGCTGCCGGCTCCCCCGGAGGCGCCTTCAGCAGCACCTGCTCCGCATACAGTTCGCTGATCTCGCCCTTCGACAATCCGAGCATTTCGCTCAGCACTGCTTCGTTGTCTTCGCCCAGGCGCGAGGCCTTCAGATCGGTCCGATCCGGCCAGTCCGAAAACTTCACCGGAAATCCTGGGATGTCGA
>DASPQS010000178.1:0-6773 GCA_035624865.1 Binataceae bacterium (SeqCode)
CCGCGGCCTTACCGGTTCGGAGAATCCGGCCTTCGCGCTTGGAGCCCGCGGGCAGGAGGTGATGCATAACCTGTCCTACCAATTGATCCGCCCAACCGAGGGACTGGTTTACTCGGACGGCGGATCGCGCTTCACGACCGGCATGGGCATGCACGGTGCGGCGGGCGTGCGCGAGATTCATAACTTCTGCGCCGCGGAGGGTCCGGGTTTCCGCCGCAGTTTCACCGATACGGATCCGACGTCCAACGTCGACGTCGCCGAGACGATTCGCGAGCTGCTGCGCGTACCGCATCCGGCCGCCGCGAGCGGACGGGTGATGAGCGAGGCGCTCGCGAACGGCGCCGCAAGCACGGCCCCTGCGCGACCGTTCTCGATGACGGCGTATCTGCCACTGCAAGGCGGTGAGGTCGTAACCGAACTCAGACTCACCCGCTTCGACGGCCGCGATTACCTCGACGATTCGAGTGTGACGCACGCGCCGCTGGGGTCAGCGCCATAGGCCCTCCCACCAGGCCGCCGGCTTGGGCATCGCATTGGGGTCGAGACCGGCCTGCTTGTAGATGTCGTCGATCTTCCATCCGGTGAGATCGGCAAGCGTCTCGACTTCGGTCTGCCGGCGGCGCCCCAACCCGGCAAAGTAATCCCTCGCTGCGGGACAGGCGTCGGGCGAACCCGCCCAGGCGTGACGGAGGACATAGCGCGCCTGGAAATTCTCCTTGTCACCGGTTTCCTGGAAGGCCAGATCTTCGGGGAAAGTCGCCGCCGAATAGCGCAAGTGCAGGCGCGTCAGGATGACCTGCGGCTGGCTGAAAGGCATCGGCATACCCATCGGCGATCGCGGAGCGCCGCCGCCGATGCCGTCGCCCATCCAGAACACGCCGAGCTCGCGCAGGTCGTCCGGCGAAAGAGGCGGCGCCGCACACGGATCGCACCATCCCATATCCCATACGTACTCGGTGTAAACGGTCCGCATATCGTCGCGTTCGACCTGATGTCCGAACATCGCGCCGTAGAACCCGCCGAAGTCCCCGCGAATATAGTCAGGTAAATCCATTCCGGACGGCACCCTTTCGGTTCGATAGTTGGTGGTTTCCACCCTGCCCTCCTGCGTGAGCATGTAAACCACCAAATCCTGCGGGCCCTGAGCATTAACCATTCCGAGACGGATAGGCAGCATAAATTTCGGCGAATCGAATGCGAACTGGATCGGACGCAGGTACGAGAGGCCGGTGCGCCGATGTTCTTTCAAATTCACCCTGGCCACGAAAAATTTCAACTTCTGGCGGATATACGGTTGCAGCGCCCGACTGGCCCCGAACGGAATTTTGTAACCGTTCTGAATCAGCCAGGTTTCGAGGCCGTCGGACTGCGTAGCGGAGAGTATTAGTATGTCGTACTCACCGACTGTATATTGGGCCTCGATTGTAACACCGAGCGATTTCGCGCCACCGCGCCCGGCGGCCGCGTCTCGGGGTGCGGCCATCGCGGCACCGACGGATTTTTGCATCTCCGACATCGGCAGCGGGCACGGATTGGGATCATAGTACTCGACCAGGCGCGGGGAACTGTACGCATCGAGCCGCTGAAAGAGCTCGCGGTTTCCGACATGGATTTGGCCGCGCTGAAGAACTACCGGCACTGGCACGACCAGCGCGAAGTCCGAGGCCTCGCCCTGATAGTCATTCATTATACTGATGACGTTTCTGTCGTCGTGGCGAACGTAGGCAACCTGCGACGCATGATTATAGAGGCCGGTGTCGGCCTTTCCCACGTAGAAGCCACAAAATGCCTGCGCGGATAGCGGGGCGAGAATGACGGCGGCCACGCAGAGAAAAGCGGCCGTTGCAGCTCGAGCGAAGCGGCGATGCGATATACTGTCCATAGAACCTCCTTCGTACGTACTCCATTGATATTTCGGGGCCGGCCACAGCCAGTCCCACAGGGCGACCAGCGGCGCCAGGATGAAAAGCATCCAGAGAAAGCCATTCGTCCTGTAGAAGTCGAAGGTCCAGACGTAAGATGCGCCGGCGACGGCTGCGGCATGCAATATTCGGCCGCGCCAGTCGTTCGGGATCGTCATCGGGTCGGAGATCATGAAGAAGGCGAACAGGAGCAACGCGCCGTTGCCGAACTGATGCGTCCACACCGCCCAACTCTGGCCCAGCCATGCGACGCGCAGGGCGAGCGCGCCAAGATAGAAGAAAAGAAAACCCCAACTGATATCGCTCCGGCGCGCGCTACGGACCACCGCCGCCCCCAGCGTGAAGATCCACGCCGCGAGGGTAACGTCCTGCCCCCATTGGCCCGGAGATACCCACGTACCCGGCAGCAGGGTCAGCGCGGCGATAACGCCGAAATTGCCGGGATTGAACAGATGCTTACCGCGAACGCGGAATACGAACTTGGACGCAATCGCTGCCGCGGCGGCGAGCGGATGCGCCCAGAGATTATCGGCGCGCAAAAGCAGCGAGATTCCAAGGCCTGTAATGAAGGCGCTGCGCCATGAAATCGGATGGCCCGCGGACCGGCCGCACAAACGCTGGCATCCGAGCGCAGCCGCAAAGGTAAGGATTATCTGGGCGGGCCGGATTGCGAAGTCGCGTGTCCATGCGCCCGCCGCGAGCAGAAGACCAAGAAAAAGAATCTGGAGAAGCCGCGGATCGCGGGTCGACGAGCGCTTGCGGGGGAGAATCGCAGCGTCTACCAGGGCCGCGGCCGCTATTCTCGATCCAACACCGTGAGATTGCGGAAAAGCCTCCGCAGTCGCGCCCATTTTCGGTCCTCCGATGCTTTGATCGGAGCGGACGCGAGTTCTTGCAGTTTTTCTTCGGGAGAATTTACAGAGGGTGCCAGCTTGCCCCGCCGTCGGCGGTGGCAAAGCGGCGACCGTCGGCAACCTGAATGGTCGCGTTAGACGCGCTTTGGGCGGATACCGCCACAAGGTCGGTACCGGTCGGGGATGCGATACGCGACCAATGATCGCCGTCGGTTGTGCGCACAATCGTCCCTGCGCGACCGACGACCCAGCATACGGCGGCGGAAGGCGCGGAGCCCGACGTCAGATCGGCGTCGATGCCGCTTGCCTGGGCGTTCCAGCTACCGCCGGCAGAACGCCGCGAGATCGAACCATGCGCACCAACCGTCCAGGCAACGGAATGATCGGGGGCTTCGATCACAACGGCCGAGGCGCCGCTCAACGGACTCGGTGCGGTTGCGAGAGCCGCGGATGAAGGCGCGGAGGTGTCAGCCAACGAGCCTGCTGACGCCTGCTGCATGCGATTCGCTTTGGCTTGCGCCGGACTGTTCGCGGACGCCGCAGGAGCGGTAACCGCCCCTGCGGACTCGACGGCAGGATTCCCGCCGGTCCCGGGTTTAGCCGTCGCGATCGCGCCAGCAGGTGCACCGCTCTCGACAGCGCGTGCGGTGGCCGCCGGTCCCGTCGCCGATTGTGGGGCGCCCGCCGCGGATTGGGCGGCGTAACGCTCGGTCTTCGGCGGAGAAGGGGCTTGGGGCGCGAGACCGCCGGTCTCGGATTTGAGAAGCGATTTGCGCTGCGCGCGCTTAGCCAGCAAGTCCCGGGCTTCGGGCTGAACACTCACGGGCGGCGCGGAGGCTTCACGCATCGCCAACTGGGTCCTCACCACATTTTGCGGCGGCCGCAGCTCTACGATGAGGACGACAGTCGCCGCGGTCGCGGCCACGGCAGCGGCGGCCAACGGTATTGGTGCACGCCATCTCGACCACCATCGCTCTCCGGCGCTTGCCGTCGGGCGATCTGCACTGGCAGCGCGCGCCATCCCCGCAAGTCCCGCGCGGCACCGCACGCAGTCCGCGAAATGCACCTCCCAGCGCTCGCGCTCCGCGGGCATCATCGTCCGCTCGAAGAACGCGGCTAGCGTCGGGGCGTCCGGGCAGCCGATCCCTTGAGCAGCATCAACGCCGCGCAGGCGGCGCTTCAGCAACTGCTCGAACGGACGGCCCCTATCGCCGGCACCTGGCACGCTTCTTCTCCACCTTCAGAACGGGCTGCTTTGTCTTTCTTGCATTACCGTCAGCGCGAGCCGGCGAGCAGTCGGCGCAGATCGGCCGTCCACGACTCCATCGCATAAGCATAACACAGCTGAATTTGCTCCTCGTTGAGATGCATGCCGCGGCGCAAGGTGCGCTCGACCTGCTGGCGCAATTGCTTGCGCGAGCGCGCGAGCCGGCGCGACACGGTCGACTCGTGCTCATCCATAATCGCGCCAATCTGAGCGAGCGTCAGTTCCTCGGCATAGTAAAAGTTGAGCCGCAGACGGTCGCGCGGCTTCAGTTCCGCGATCGCCGTCTCGAGTGCGCGGCCGATCGACTCGACGTAGAGCGCGCGGTCCGGATCGGGCGGGTCGTCGAATGCATCTGCGGATGCACCTGATTGATCCGCGCTATCGTCCAGCGGCTCGAAGCGTTGCCCGGCACGGATCAAATCGACGTGCCGTTGTGCGATAACCGCGCGCAGCCACGTCTTCAGGGAACTGCGCCCGTGGAAATAGCCGAATAGCGAGCGGCGAGCCTCGGGCGTGCCGAGACCGTACAACTCCGCGTAGAGCGAGTCGGCGAGCTCGCAGGCGCGTGATTCGTCATGCGCGATCGCGCGCGCCGCAGCGTAAAGCCCGTCGCGATATCGTTCGACGAAATGGTCCCACGCAGGGGCAAGCCCCTCGCGGCATGCGGATGCGAGTGCGAGGTCCTCGACCCGCAGTGATGCCATATAGGCTTCGACCTCGGCGGGAGACGGCGCGGCCGGCAGTGCTGCCGTCCACGAGCGCGCGCTCTCGCTCAACGACTGCGCAAAGGAGGATTCGGCCAGCCCCCATCGAGCCGCGTCGCTCGACCTGTAGAGGCTGGTGATCGACCGGGAGTATCGGGAGGCGAAATCGTCGGTCGCTTCGGCCGCCATTGAAATGCGCGTGGTGTACGACGTGCACCTGCGGGCAACGCCTTTTGGCTACGCTACCGCAAGGCACGCGTACCGGAATTTATCGCAAAGCGCTGGCGTCGCGCTATTCGCTCCCGCATGAAAGCTGGGCGGCCTAGCCTCGAATCGGCGAGGAGGATTCGCGCGGCGCGAATCCCGGTTGCCGCGCCCAACGGCTTAGCGGGATCTCCGCTCCTCCGGCGCGAAGACGCCGCGGATCGGCTCTGAGGCTGCACTCGGGAAGTCCCAGCGATCGCGCGATAAAGCGATGACAGATCGAGGCCAGTTCGCGCCGGGAGCGTCCGGCGGCGGAGAAGGCGGGACCGAAGGTGAGTTCGGCGGTGATTAGCGGTTCGCGCAGGATCCGGCCGAGAGAATCCGCAAAGGTCTGGTCACCAACGAAGGGCGCAGCGGAACTAAGCGCGCCGTCGCAGTCGAGGTAGCGAATCGCCACCGGCTGCACCATCGCGCGCGCGTCAACCGCCGCCTGGATCATGGCGGGATAAAACGGCATCAGCGCCCGCCCGTCGCCGGTCGTGCCCTCGGGAAACACTGCGACCGGCCAGTTCGTCCGCAAAGCCGCGGCAACGCGGTCCTTCACGCGCGCGGCGTCGCGCAGGCTTCCGCGGCGATGGAGGAAGTGGCCGAAGGCTCGAGTGATGCGCCCGATGATGGGCCATCCGGCGAGATCGTCCTTCGCCACGAACAATGCGCCCTCGATGCTGCACAGCACGCAGATATCGAGCCACGAGACGTGGTTGGCGACGAGCAGCAAAGGCAGTCCGCGAGGTGCCGGCGCGCCGGCAGTAACCACCTCGATGTCGAGTGATCGTACGATGCCGCGGGCCCATCGCCGGATGGCCAGCAGGCGCCGCTCGCGATCTATCCGTTGCGGGGTCATGAGCGCGCGCAGCCATGCGGAACTCAGGTGGAACCCGATTTGGAGGAGCCGGCGCGTTTTGATCGGTTTGCGAGAAGGTGCCCGATGACCGAAGGCGCGCGGGTAGAGACCCGCAGCCGCGCCCATCTAGAGTTCCCTCAGGTAGCGGCTGAAGTAGCGCCGGTCGAGGCCTGCCACAGGGAGCACGATCAGCAGGTCGGCGGTGTTGAACAGCGGGTCCCAGGCCGGATCGCCGCAAATCCAGGCGCCAAGCCTGAGATAGCCTTTGATCAGGGGCGGAAGCGCGGCGTCGGTATCGATTTCGGGTTCCTGGTTCGAGCCCGCAAATTCATCGACGGGGAACCGGCAGAGCGGCACCGCACGCAAGTCGGCTGGACATGGATGCTCCCTGGCAATGCGGCGGCAGATCGCGGCGGCGGGCCGCGCACCTGATTTGAGCGATATACTGCCGCACCCGATTACATAGTCGTATTTTCCAGTGAGTATATATTTGAAAAGACCCGCCCACAGAGTCGAGATTACGGCGCCGTTGCGGTAGCACGGATCGACGCAGGCGCGTCCGACCTCCATCACGCGGCCGCCGAGATTGCGGAGCCCTTCGAGGCGGAACTCGGTTTCCGAGTAATAGCCACCGGCGGCGCGCGCGCCATGATCGCCGAGAATCCGATAGGTGCCGACGACCAGGCCGCTATGTGTGTCGCGCACCAAAAGATGGTCGCAGAACGGGTCGAAACGGTCGCCTTCGAGGCCGCCGTTGTGCGGCAAGTGCGCCCCATTCATTTCATCGGCGAAGATCCTCCAGCGCAGCCGCATCGCTTCGATTACTTCGCCTTCGTTGCGGGCAAGAGCGCAGGAGAAGCGCCTGGTTCGCCCGGCACGACCGATAGCAGTGATAGCTTCACGCGTACCCGCATCCAC
>DASPQS010000179.1:0-5788 GCA_035624865.1 Binataceae bacterium (SeqCode)
GCGCCGGCGCTCGTCGGCGCGGGAAAGATCGGGCGAATCGTAGAATTCGGGACGGATGATCATGCCGGAAGTGCGCAGGATGCGATCGGGCGAGTAACCCATCTGTGCGGCCTGGGATGCGGCGAATGAGGTGCCGCAGATCACGTACTGGTCCTGCGGCTCGATCCAGAAGTTGGGCGGATAGTCGGCGAGGTCGGTCATGACGGTGACCATCGGCGTGGGTGGGCGGCCCTGGGCGTGGTCGGCGGCGCGCAGGCCGTCGAGCAGCTCGCGGTTGAAGTGGGGAATCATCGAGACGACGAGGTGGGGCCGGGAACCGCGCCAGTGACGGGCGAGGTGAGAGACGGCGCGCGAATGCAGGCGTCGCACCAGGGCGTGCAGGATCGGCAGCATCGGTCCTACGGTAATAGTCAGATCGTATTTGAGCAGGCCGTTATAAAGGTCCTCGGCGCGAACGCGGGTGAGAGTCCGGAGCAGATCGGCGGGCTCGAGGACGTCACGAAGGTTGGACAGCGCGACTTGCCAGGGACGGCGCTGCTGGTCGATTACGCGCCGGAGCGCCATGGCGGAGGCGCGATGGCCGCCGCCGGCGTCGAAGAAGATAAGCTCGATGAGCTTGCGGCCGTCCGTGAACGGAGCGGCCGGCGGGGCAGGGGAGAACAATCCGGGAGCGGAATCAAGCAGTGACGGGATATCGATACGATCGTGATTCACAATGCCGGCGCGCTCGACCGGGCTGAGTTGAGCGTCAAACCAGTATTGTCAGATGGGCGGGCGCGGCGTCAGGCGGAATTGTGACGACAGGTTGAAGTTATGATCGGATTAGATTTAACGGAGTATTACGGCAGTTCTTGCAGGAAGGCGCGAAAGGTTGGCAGTTGCGGAGGCGAGGCGTCAGCGGTTCGCCGACCGCTTGGGCAAGTCCAGGGTTGGCCTGCGAGTGCCCTGCTGTTCGATCCTCGAGTTACAATCTGAGCAGACCAGGCCCGGTCTACCGAATTGCAGCCGCCGTTTCGGATCAGGCTGCATCACGGCGCGTTCGAAATACACACCACAATCGATGCATCTCCGCCAGGAAGAAGCCATTGGCGCCCCCGAGAACTCTGATCGAGCCGTCCCTGGGAGAAGCAAGCTTGATACCATCTTGCGACGGGGATTGAGCGAGCGTAAGCAACTCATCTCACGCTGAGCCCGAGGTCTCACGCTCACCATGCAACCTCGCGAGACACAATCGGTTTGCACACCGGTGCCGCGATTCTTGACACCCCGGGTGCACTCAGCGGAGGTGGTATTCCTTTAGTTTTTTCTGGAGGGCCGGGCGTGAGAGGCCCAGCGCGCGGGCGGTCCGGGAGACGTTACCGCTGTGCTCGCGCAGGACCTGCCCGATATAGCTCGCCTCGACGGTTGCGCGGACGTGGCGGAGAGATCCGGTCTCACCGCGGAAGTCTCTCTTGGTCTCGCCCGGGATTCCGCGCGGAGGCTGCGCGGGAGACTCGACTCGCGCCCCGCTGGTGCCGTTTTCCGAGACGGCGGTTGTCAGCGCCGTCGAGAGATGGCGCGCTTCAACAAACTCCCCTTCCCCGGCAAGTGCCACTGCGCGGTCCATTTCATTCCTGAGTTCGCGCACGTTTCCGGGCCAACCGAAGCGCATGAGCGCCTCGATGGCGGCCGGAGAAATTCCGCGGAGCCGCTTGTGATGCTTTTCCGCCGCGACGCTCAGAAAGCGGCTGGCAAGAATCGGAATATCCTCACGCCGGTCGCGCAAGGGGGGCAGGCATATGGGAAAGACCGCCAGACGGTAATAGAGGTCTTCGCGGAAGGCGCCACGCGCGATCTCTGTCTTGAGGTCGCGGTTGGTCGCGGATAGTACCCTGACGTCAACCTTACGGGGAAAGCTGTCGCCGACCGGGACCACTTCCTGTTGCTCGAGCACGCGCAGCAGCCTGGCCTGCATCGGCAGGGGCATGTCTGCGACCTCATCGAGGAAGACCGAGCCACCCGAGGCGGCTCTGAACAAACCTGGACTATCGCGGATCGCCCCGGTGAAAGCGCCGCGACGGTGCCCGAACAGTTCGCTTTCGAGGAGTGTCTCCGGCACGGCGGCACAATTCACGGCGAGCATCGGACAGTCACTGCGCGCGCTGGCACTGTGAATCGCGCGGGCCACGAGCTCTTTTCCGGTTCCGGTTTCGCCCTGAATCAGGACGGAGATCGACGATGCGCCGGCGACTTCCATGAGCCTGAAGACTTCGGCCATGGCTGGTCCGGTGCCGACAATTTCGCTGAAGACGCCGTGCCGGGCAAGGTCGCGGCGAAGCACACCGACCTGGGTTCGAAGTTTGGCCTCGGATTCCCTGACCTGCTCATATAAGCGTGCATTCTCGATCGCGATAGCGATGCTTCCTGAAAGCGCTTCGAGGAACAGCAGGTCGTCATCAGCGATGGGCGCGCCCTGGTGGCAATTAACAACCTCGATTACGCCGATTGTTCCTTGATGCGAGGTCAGGGGAGCGGCGAGGAGATTGCGCGTGACCAGACCGGTAATCCGGTCGACTCCGTGATAAAGGCGATCGTCTCGCTGGGCGTCATCCACGCGAATCGGCCGCCCGCCTTTCAACACGGTCCCTGCGATTCCGAGGTCAGCCGGAAAGCGCAAATGCGGTAGCTTCTCGACGACCGCGGGATTCTGGCCAGAGACGTAGGGAAAGTAAAACTCGTTGCGTTCGCGGTCGAGCAGGAGAACCGAGGCGCCTTCGGCCTCCAGCGCATCACGGCACCGGGTAATCACGAAGGGGATGAGCTCATCGAGTTCGATGCGGGTGGCAAAAGCGCAACCCAGTTTGTACAGCAATTTGAGCCGTTGCGTGTTTTCTGAACCCGTCATAAGGAATGCTTGATTAAATCCCGGCGATTCGCGCCGTATCGACCACGATTCCGGGCGGTTCCCGTAACTTCGCAGCAGGAGGCCGACTTCTTCTTATAAGGCCTCGTCCGGCGTTCCACAAGTTCGGGGAGGCCGGCGCCGCGCATTGGCACGACGCGTTGGGGCACGCGTATACATGCCGGCGTGCGTGCTTGCCTTCCGCGCATAGCGGTGCGATGACTTGCAGCGCGACAAGGAGGCGCAACGATCGATGCCGCCGACATCCAAACGCATGCTCGAGGGCTATCGCGTGCTGGACTTCACGCAGGTGCTGGCCGGCCCGACGACAACTCGCTACATGGCCGAGATGGGCGCCGACGTGGTCAAAGTCGAGTTTGCGCCCAACGGCGACATCTCGCGCGGCGTGCCATATCTGCGCGACGGGCGCAGCGGATACTATGTGCAGCAGAACCGGGGCAAGAAGAGCCTGTGCCTGGAGCTCAAGAATCCTGCGGCGGCGGCGATTATCCGGGAACTCGTTCCCAAGGTCGATGTGCTGGTGGAGAATTTCGCGCCCGGTGTGATCGGGCGGCTTGGCTTCGGCTACGAGGAAGTGCGGAAGCTCAACCCCAGGATCATCATGTGCTCGATCTCGACTTTCGGACAGAACGGACCGCTGGCGAACCGGCCGGGATACGATTTCATCGGATGCGCCTACTCCGGTGTGCTGAGCATGATCGGCGAGCGCGACGGCGCGCCCTCGCTGCCGCAGGTGGGAGTCGGCGATATCTCGACCGGGGTGCATGCGCTGACCGGAATTCTGGCCGCGCTGCTCCATCGCGAACGCACGGACGAGGGTCAATTCGTCGAGACCTCGCTGCTCGACTGTTACTTCAGCTACAACGACATGACGGTGCATACCGCGAGCCTGAGCGGAGGATCGTTCTTGCCGCGGCGCAACGGCGCCCATCATTTCGCCGTAGCGCCGCTCGGCGTATTCAAAGGAAAACGCAGTCCGATCCTGATCATGGCAAGCACCGAGCATCAGTTCCGGTATTTGTGCGCGGCGATGGGGCGTAGCGAATTAGGGGAGGACCCCCGCTACCGGACGAACGCGGATCGCATGGCACATTTTGGAGAGCTCAAGCGGTTGATCCAGGACTGGTTCGATGCGATGCCGAGCGACGACGAGGTATACGAGCGGTTCAATCAGCATCGCGTCCCTTACGCGCAGGTGCTGACGATCGATGAAGCGATGGCGCATCCGCATCTGAGGGAGCGCGAGGTCGTGCGCACGATAGACGATCGTTTTCTGGGGAAGTTCGACGTCCCGGGCTTTCCCTTGCGCTTCTCGGCACATCCGCGCCATGCGGAGGCGGCGGCGCCGACCCTGGGCGAACATAACGAGGCGGTGCTGCGTGACTATTTGGGCTATTCGGCGGAACGGATCGCGGGGTTGGAGGAGCAGCGGGTCCTCCATCGAGGCCCGCGGTAACCGTGCAATTTTGGAATCATTCGTGAGAAATTAATGCGCTCACCTGACAGCAACGGAGGACCAAGATGATCGATCTGTACTACTGGCCAACTCCAAACGGGAAAAAAGTAACGATTCAGCTCGAGGAAGCCGGCATCCCCTATCGCATCATTCCATGCAATATCGGGCGCGGCGACCAGCTGACTCCCGAATTCCTGAAAGTATCACCCAATGGCCGGATGCCGGCGATCGTGGATCACGAGCCGATGGGCGGCGGCGCTCCCATCACGATCTTCGAGTCAGGCGCAATCATGGTGTATCTGGCCGAGAAGAGCGGAAAGTTCCTGCCACAGGAGCCACATCAGAAGTTCGAGGTCATGCAGTGGATGTTTTGGCAGATGGCCAACCAGGGCCCCAAGATGGGCGAACAGGGGCATTTTCGACGCGCAGCGCAGAATCCGAAGAATGG
Source organism: Binataceae bacterium (SeqCode) (assembly GCA_035624865.1). Taxonomy (GTDB): domain Bacteria; phylum Desulfobacterota; class Binatia; order Binatales; family Binataceae; genus JASHZA01. The sequence goes on from DASPQS010000179.1 coordinate 4,807, forward strand.
TGACCAGGCCTATGCGCTGCTGCGCTTCGACAACGAAGTCCATCGCATCTACGGAGTGATGAACCTGGGCCTGCATAAGAAGCGCTACCTTGCCGCAGGCCAGTACACGATCGCCGACATGATTTGCTATCCATGGGCGGCAACGGTGCAGGGGCGCAATATCGACCTCAACGAGTTCCCCAACGTAAAGCGCTGGATGGATGAGATCGGCGAGCGGCCCGCGGTGAAAAAGGCGATGGCGGCAGGCCCGGAGTATCGCGAGGATCCGGCGACGATCACCGCCGACGAGCAGGCCCGCCGCGCGAAACTGCTTACCCATCAACGGGCGCAAGCCGTGCCCAAGGAGTGGGGTTAGCGAGATCCGGTATCGCGTCAGATATCAGCCGCAAGCCGGAATCGACGCGACGGTCACTGTGAACTTTTGCTGTTCAAGGGACGGCGGGCGAGCAGGTAGAGTGCGGCTGCAATCGCGAGGATGGCGCCGGCATTGGCGGCCAGATCGATCATGGCCTCCTTGAATCGATCCGGCGAGACGGTTCCGCTCGCGACGCTCATCTGTGCGCCGATCGCGAGGATGCGCCGGGTCGCAGAGATTGCGGCGATGAACAGGAAGGGCTGCAAGGACGATCCGCGCTCCTGAAGGTAGGAGAGAACCGTGCGCAGCACTTCCATGATGATCATGACGAGGAGCAGGTCGTTAACCAGCGTCACGACGGCGAGGGCGAAGCCGCTTCTGTGAAGTTCGGTCGGAAAGGCGATGACGCTGTAGCCGAGCATTGCGAGGGCGGCAACCAGGAAGACCGAGCCGACGAGCGCATAAACGAGCGCGTCGGCCCCTTCGAGCAAAGGGACGAGCGTACCGTGTACGCGTTGGGCGAAGGATAGCGGTTGAGGTTCCATGGGCGCCCATCATAACGGGCGGCGATCAAAACTCCAGAAGGTTCGGAGGCAAGCGGTCTTATCCGGAGGCCCAGCGATAGCG
>DASPQS010000180.1:0-17878 GCA_035624865.1 Binataceae bacterium (SeqCode)
ACCGCCTCTCCTCCATGAGCGCCTGACGGCTCGCAACAAATCTATATCAGCGCAGGATCGACGCCTAGTGGCGAAAAGCGACGGCAATGAATCTTGAGATTGCAGGATGCATCGCGGCGGCGAACGGAGGATGCATCTAAGAAGCGGTCGCGTATGATACTATCGGCGCCGCGGTAAACGCAGCGAACTTGCGATTTGCGCGCGAGCCGCGGCAGTGGGAGGACTCGATGGATTTCAAGTACAGCGACGAGGCCGAGGCATTCCGGCGCGAGTTTCGCGCGTGGCTTCAGGCGAATCTGCCCCCCAGAAGCGAGCAGCACGAAGAGGGCGGCGAGTTCGGAGCCGGAGACGACGCGAGCTGGCAGTATCATCTTGCGTGGCACAAGAAGATGCATGCGGGCGGCTGGGTCGGAATAAGCTGGCCGCGCGAATACGGCGGCCGTGGCGCCACACTTGAGCAGCAGGTGGTCTACGGCGAGGAGATGGCGCGGGGGCACGCGCCGGCGCTGGTCAACATGCTCGGTATCTCGCTGGTCGGACCGACGCTGATTCATTGGGGGACCGAAGAACAGAAGAAACGTTATATCCCGAAGATTCTCTCGGCCGACGAAATCTGGTGCCAGGGCTACTCCGAGCCGAACTCGGGATCGGACGTCGCTTCGCTCCAGACTCGCGCGGTCGAGGAAGGCGACTACTTCATCGTCAATGGACAGAAGGTCTGGACCTCGGGGGCCCATCACGCCGACTGGTGTATCCTGCTGGTGCGCACCGATCCCGACGCGCCCAAGCATAAGGGAATCAGCTACGTCCTGGTCGACATGAAGAGTCCCGGGATCACCGTGCGACCGCTGGTCCAGATAACCGGCGACCGCGGCTTCAACGAAGTATTCTTCGAGGACGTGCGAGTGCCGCGGAAAAACCTGGTGGGCGAAAAGAACCAGGGATGGCAGGTGGCGGTGACGACGTTGATGTTCGAGCGCACCGGAATTGGCGGCGGCCAGGAGATGATGAGGCCGGTCAGAGATTTGGCCAGGCTGGCCAAGAAGGTGCTGCGCAACGGTGGCACCGCGTGGGACGACAGCAGCGTGCGGCAGAAGATCGCGGGTTTCGCCTGCGAAGCGTCTGCCCTGCGCTACACCGGGATGCGGCAGCTGACGCGGCGGCTGAAGGGGCTGCCGCCGGGGCCCGAAGGTTCAATGGGCAAGCTCGTACTGAGCGAGCTCAACATGAGGATCGCGAAGTTCGCGATGGAATTGCTGGGGCCCTACAGCCAGATCGAGAGCGAGGCGCCGTTCGCGATCGATCACGGCAAGTGGTCGTACCGGATGCTAGCGGCGCGCGCGTACACGATTGCGGGCGGCACCAGCGAGATCCAGCACAACATCATTGGTGAGCGCGTGCTCGGGCTGCCGAAGGGCTAGACCGAACTCGCCATCACGTACCGCCGCACCATCAGCATCAGTTTATCGAGCTCGCTCGAAAAGGCGGCGTCATCGGCACGCAAAACCGCAAAGCAAAGCGCCGGCCGGAAGTCATCGATCAGGTCCGCAAGATAACTCCGGCTCATATCGGGGCCGCTATTCGCGATCTCCTCGATCGCTTCCAGTATCGAGCGCAATGCCTGCAAGTCACGCATAAGCCGCGCGCCCCTGATTCGCAAAATTGGCTGCTTCAACCCCCAGCCGGTGCGGTCCTTCGACAACCTGACGCGACGCTCACAGAGACTAGCGCGATAAGCGTGCACTTCCCAACAGCCACCAATGTGCTCCGAGCACGGCACGAACCGTCAGACGATGCGCTCGATGGCAAAGGAAACGGCAAGCGCGACCAGCATGATCCCGGCTGCGAGTTCGGCCCGGCGCTCGTAGCGCTCACCCAGACGGGCGCCAAATGCCAGGCCGACCCAGGTGAAGATTGTGGTAGTGATGGAAACCGTGACGAGCAGCGGTATGAACGGGATCGCCACACCCGGGAGGGCAACGCCGACTCCCAAAGAGTCCAGGCTGATCGAGAGCGCGGTCATAAGCAGACCGACGCCCTGGCTGGCCTTGAATTCGTCCACCGACACGTCGGTGAATTCGCGCCGGGAATTGCGAATCATGAGCGCGCCGATGAGGGCGAGGAGCATGATGCCGGCGTAAACCGCAACCTCGCCGAGTATCCTGCCGGCGCCGCTACCGAGTTCGTAGCCGATGACCTGCATCGCAATTTCGGACCCGGCGAAGGCAAACCCAACCCTTAGGCTGGCGTTGAATGCCAGCCTCGCGACGCCGACGCTGACCGAAACCGCGAATACGTCGAGCCCGACGGCGAAGGCCACGCCGAGAATCTTGGTCGCCATCACGAACGAGTCGTGCATCCGCTATTCCTTGGAACGGGCCGCAGAGACGAGTTCGCGCGTGGAAGATTTAGAGCGAGCCAGCATTTCCCGGTCATCCTTCGGCCGGGAAATCGAATCGAACGAACCCCGGCCAGCGTTAACTGGTCCGAAGGTCTCGTTCGCCTCGATGTGGAGGTTGGGGGACCGAGCCCGAAGGCTGTGCTGTCGATCGCCCCTACGCCGATTTTGAGAGTGGCGTGAACTACTCCCCTTTGGAGTACCGTCAGCTAATAGCTCCCGAGGCGCCATGTCAATCGGCCTTGCGGAGCGCCGATCCGCGTGAGGGGGTTGTCATTGGAAGTCACGAGTTGGTAAAGTAAGTGTCACATTGACGCAAAGTCGACGCGGGCCGGACATCGTTGGCGGCGGAGCGGGCAGGAATTTATCGGGGAGGTCATCGGCGTCGCGCCGGGAAATCGAAGCAAAGAGGACCACTTATGAACGCCCAGGCCGCCATCTCCGGAGCCGAACTCCATAACAAACTGAGCGCGCTGCAGGACGGTTACACGGCTGACGTCTGCGCCCAGTATGCCGACGCAATCCACGAGATACATCGGTTGAAGGCCGAGCGCCGCGCGGTTGTGCTCGCGCACAATTACCAGCGGCCCGAGATCTTCGAGGTTGCGGATTTTATCGGCGATTCGTTCGAGCTTGCGCGCAAGGCGCGCGAAGTGCAGGACGCGGACGTGATCGTGTTTTGCGGCGTGCATTTCATGGCGGAAACCGCCAAGGTCTTCAATCCGGAGCGGACGGTGCTGTTGCCGGATATGCGCGCGGGTTGCTCGCTGGCGGACTCGGTCACGGCAGAGGCGCTGGCCGAGCGCAAGGAGGAGTTGCTCCGCCTCTATCCCGACCTCAAGGTGATCTCGTATGTGAACTGCACCGCCGACGTGAAGGCACTGTCTGACGCCTGCTGCACTTCGGCCAACGCGGCAAAAGTGGTCAACGCGATCGAGTCGGAGCATGTGCTGTTCGTACCTGACCAGAACCTCGCCAATTACGTGCAGACGCAGACTCACAAGCAGATAATTTCATGGGACGGTAACTGTTACGTCCATCATCAGATCACGCCGGCCGAGATAGAGAAGGCCAAAAGCGGAATTCCCGGCCTGGTGGTGATCGCGCATCCCGAGTGCCGCGAGGATGTGCTGGAGCTGGCCGACGCCGTACTTTCGACCAGTGCGATGGTGCGCTATGCGCAGAACAGCGAGGCGGACAAATTCCTGGTTGTCACCGAATGTGGGCTATCGGACCGGCTGCTGATGGAGATTCCGAACAAGCATTTCTACAAGGTGTGCAAGCTCTGCCGCTACATGAAAATGATTACGCTTGCGGGCGTGGTCGATTCGCTGCGGAATCTGCAGTACGAGGTGACGCTGTCGCCAGAAGTGCGCGACGGAGCCAAACGGGCGCTCGAGCGGATGCTGGAGCTCGGGGTATAGCTTTCCGCATCGTCAAATCGCCGCGAGGACATGCGCCACACGGCGCAATGGATGGCATCGTCCTGCTCACCTTCAGTGGCAGGCGAGGTCGAGGCAAGCCGCGATGAGCGAGGCGCTGCCACATCTGCCACATCCCCGGCGGGCATGCGCACCAACCGCACCTGAAAAGCATCGGCGCCAACGCGCGGCGCGGCCGAAAGTTGCCGTTGACATCGTGCTGTTCGCGGTCGAAGGCGGACGGCTCAAGTGCTATCTCGTTCAGCTCAAGGGCGGACCGTCAAAGGGCCGATGGGCGTTTCCGGGAGGGCTGGTTCGCGTCGGCGAGATGCTCGATGAAGCGGCGCGGCGAGAGCTTCATGCCTCTACCCGCCTGGCAGATCCATATACCGAGCAACTCTTTACGTTTGGCGACCCCACGCGCGATCCCAAAGCGCACGTGGTCTCGGTTGCCTATCTGGCGCTGATCGATGATCCTTCGGCGGTAAGCTCTGCCTCGCGCAAATACGCCACCGGCCGCTGGTTCGAGCTGTCCGGTCTTCCGGAACTTGCGTACGACCATTCGCTGATGGCGCGCTATGCGATGCAGCGGCTCGAGTCGAAGCTCGAATACACCAATATCGCATGCCACCTGCTGCCGCGGACCTTTACGTTCGCGCAAGTGGAGGAGCTCTACGCAATGGTGATGGAGCGCCGGCTGGACCGTCGGAACTTCCGCCGCAGAATTCTGGCCACCGGTCTTTTACGGCGACTGTCCCGGGAGCGCCGCGGACCGCATCGCCCCGCCGCTCTCTATACTTTCGCCAGACGCAGCCTCCAGGTCATCGAAATGCTATAGTTTTGGGACGGGTGATCCTTATGGCAAAAGCGAATAAGCGGGCAACAAGCCTGATCGCCGGGTCCATCGTCGTAGTGTTGTTGATCGTTACCGGGGTCGCTGTTTACCAAATGAGGGCGTCAGCGGATCCGGCCGGTTCGTCGAACGGTCTCACGCTGGATCCCAACCTGTTCGAGGGAAAGACTCATCAGGCTTACCTGGTCGCACAGGAGCATCCCGACCTCCTCGCTCAACTTCACTGCTACTGTGGATGCGAGCAACACGAAGGGCACAAGAATCTGCTTGACTGTTTCCGCACCAACCATGGGGCGGGATGCGCGACCTGCGTGGGCGAAGCGGTCCTGGCCGGACAACTCTTCGAAAACGGCACTCCGGTCGACCAGATTCTCGCGACGCTACGCCAGCGCTATTCGAACGGGAGCTGAGCTTGGCTGGTTTGATCTCGGGCTATATTCAGCATTTCAGCTACGCCGGCCTTTTTCTCGTGCTCGTTTTGTGCGGAATGGGGCTGCCGATGCCGGAGGATATTGCTTTGCTGGCCGGCGGCTACCTGGTGCATCGCGGGATTACGCAATATCCGGCGACGGTTGTGGTTTCGATGATCGGGGTAATCGCGGGCGACAACTCGCTCTTTTTTCTGGGCCGGCGGTTCGGTAGCGGCATCGTCACTTATCTGAGGCTCGGGCGGCCGCAGTCACGGCAGCAGATCGATCGGCTGAAGGCATTCATGGATCAGCACGGCAATATGGCGATCTTCTATGCGCGTTTTCTCGCCGGCCTCCGGGCCCTGGTCTACCTGATGGCCGGATCCCTGGGTGTGAGTCCTGGCCGCTTTCTTCTCTATGACTCGTTGGGGGCCGTGATCTCAGTTCCCGTGGTGGTTTCGATCGGCTACCTCTTTGGCAAGCAGATCGGAATGGCGATCCACTATCTCGGCGGTTTCGAGCGCATGATTTGGCTGATCGTCCTGTTCTCGGCACTCTTTTACCTTAGCCGCTTGCCGCTGTTCGGCCGCAGCGCGTTGAGAACGCGAACCGAATGAGGACGTGATCGGCGCCGCCGCCCGCAACGAGGCGCCATGAACGGTCCAGCTATGGAAGGACGGTTTCCGTTTCTCAACCTCAAAGCCAAGCTGATCGCACTGATGGTCGTGCTGCTGGCCTTGACGCTTGGCGCGGAGATGATCGTGAGCCTGCGCGCACAGGACGACATCGTCCGCACTACCCAACGGAAGGTCAGGGATCTCGCAAGCGTGATCCAGATCAGTGTGCAGGAGCTGACGTCGATCTCGGCAACCGATCGCGACCGTTTGCAGAACTACGTCGCGAAGCTCAACACCAACGGTCTCGAGGTCTCGATAGCTTCATCGCAGAAGTTGATCATTAACAGCTCGAATCCGAGGCTAATCGGCGCCGCGCTCGATCCCGCGGTCGTTCGCGCGCTGATGGCTATGCACACGGGCAATGCAAGCGAGCCGGTCGCGGTTCCCGCCTCGAAGCTCGGCCTGCCCAATGCCGAGAGCACGGTGTATTTCATCCCGGTCGAGGTCGAAGATCACCTCCTCGGATATGTCGAGGTGAGCGCGAATTTCAGCGATTTCGATCGGCCGCTTCGCGACTACCGGATCCGGCTGTTATCGCTCGGCCTCGCCATTTTTGCGCTGGGGCTCGTCTTCGCCTACGTCCTGGCGGAGCGTTACGTCGAGCCGATCCATGCGGTCGCGGACGCCGCGCAGAACATCGCCGCGCGCGGTCTCGAACCGGTGCCCGAGGCTCGCCGCCGTGACGAAATCGGACTTCTTACGCGCAGTTTCAACGAAATGGTGGCGCAACTGCGGCATGCGCGCGAACGCGAGGTCGAGTTGAACCGTCTCGAGCGCTTCACCGCGCTCGGCCAGCTTGCCGGCGCGCTGGCCCATGAAATCAAGAATCCGCTCAATTTTATCAGCCTGGCGCTCGATCAACTGCGCACTCGTTACGGACCCCAGCTTACGCGCGGGCGCGAAGATTTCGTTCGCCAGCTTGGAATCATGAAGGACGAGGTGCGCCGCCTTTCCGACATGGTACAAACGTTTCTGCATTACGGGCAGCCGATCGAAATCCACCCCGCCCCGACCGACGTGCGCCAGCTGGTCGAGGGTGTGCTGGCACTGAGCGAATCCAAGCTCAAGAGCCAGGGCATCGAAGTGGCCGAGGGAGGCGCCGACGTGCCGGCCGTGCTGAACGTCGATGCCGAGAAGGTCCGCACCTGCTTCGTCAACGTAGTGGCCAACGCGACGCAGGCAATGCCCGAGGGCGGACGGCTAAGCGTCGCTTTCGCCCGTAATGACGGACATTTCACCGTCACTTTCTCGGACACCGGGCCGGGAATAGACCCTGAGGTGGTCGATCACATTTTCGAGCCGTTCTTCACGACCAAGCGCGAGGGTATCGGTCTGGGTCTGTTCTTCTCCAAGGCCATCGTCGAAAAGCATGGCGGAACCATCGAGATCGGACCAAACGAGCCGCCGCCCGGCACCGCGGTGACTTTCACCTTCCCGCTCGGCACGGTACAAAAATAGGTATGAATCAGGCTTCCGTCCTGGTGGTCGAGGACAACGACCTCGAGCGGCATATCACCGCCGACACTTTGCGCGAAGAGGGCTTCGCGGTGGAGGAGGCAGCGGTCGGCAAACGCGCGATGGAGTTGCTCCAATTGAGCCGCTTCGACGTCATTTTGACCGACCTCATGATGCCCGGGATGTCGGGCGAGGAGATCCTCGCCAAGGTCAAATTGCAACATCCCGCCACGCAGGTCGTGGTTTTAACCGCGCACGGCACCATCGAGAGTGCGGTTCAGGCGATGAAGAACGGGGCCTTCTACTATCTCACCAAGCCGACCGATCGCGAAGCGCTGGTGATGACAGTGGGCAAGGCTGCCGAGCTTGCCAACCTGCAGCAGGAGAACCAGCTGCTGCGCACGCAGATGGAGGGCAAACTCCAGGTCGAAGGCATCATCGGGCAGGACCCGGCGATCCAGGAAATAATCAAGATCGTGCGCAAGGTCGCGCCGTCGAACTCGACCGTTCTGATCCAAGGCGAGAGCGGCACCGGCAAGGAAGTGATCGCCCGCGCGATCCATCGGATCTCTCCGCGAGCCCAGCGCCCATTCGTCGCGATCAACTGCTCGGCGATCCCCGACAGCCTGATCGAAAACGAGCTGTTCGGGCATGAGCGGGGCGCCTTCACCGGCGCGACCGAGCGCAAGATCGGACTAATCGAGAGCGCCGACAAATCGACGCTGTTTCTCGACGAGATAGCGGACCTCGGCATCGGACTCCAGTCGAAGCTGCTGCGCGTTTTGCAGGAACGCGAGGTACGCCGGGTTGGCGGCAACGATTCCTTCCATGTGGACGTCCGGCTAATCGCGGCCACCAACCGCAATCTCGCCGAAGAAGTCGCCGAAGAACGTTTCCGCGAGGACCTCTACTACCGCATCAATGTGGTAACCGTCACGCTGCCGCCATTGCGCGAGCGGCGTTCCGATATTCCTTTGCTGGCAACCCACACGCTTGATCGGTTCAGCCACCTGTCGGGCGGCCGGATCAAGGAAATCAGCCGCGAAGCAATGGCGGTGCTGCTCGATTATTCATGGCCGGGCAATGTGCGCCAACTGGAATCGGCGATTGAGCGCGCGATTTTGCTGTGCGAGGGCGACAAAATTACGCCGCGCGACCTGCCGCAGGAAGTGCTCGCGCGCAAGACCGTCGCCCGCGGCGATCGCGGGCGCGGCTCGGAACGTTTTGAGATCCCCGCGGAAGGAATCAACTTCGAGCATCTCGAACGCGACTTGATCATGCAGGCGATGGAACGGGCCGACTGGGTCATAGCGAAGGCAGCCAAGATGCTCGGGATGAGTTACCGGACATTGCAGTACCGGCTCGACAAGTTCGGGATACATCGGCCCGAAGGCAAAGGTCCCCCACCCGCGGAGGCGAAAGCCTAGATACGGCCGGCACCCGGATTCATTCGTCGCGCAAAACGCGGGGCGTCGGCAGGTAAACCCAGCATCGGACCGGCGAGCCATCGGCACCCGATACTTCGACCCGTTCGCGCGTGTAGAGCACCGGGACTTCTTCGTAACGGTCGAGAATCGCAAACTCTGGAGCCGTCAGGCCCAGCAGCAGAAGACCTTGCGTCTCCTTTCCACGCTGCTTGCGCAGGTAGAAATGGCGGCCGCGGCCGCGCTCGTAACCGCGAATCGTCGCCGGGACGGTATCGACGTTGCGGCCGATCACTTCGGCGCGATGGGCCGCGTCGAGCAGGCTTCCATACGCGAACAGGATGTTGTTAGGCTCGTGAGATTGGAGCGCCCTGCCCTGCTTTTCTTTCACCGGTCATCCTGCTTTTCTGAATGCGGAGCATCACGGAACAATGGCTTCAAATTCAACCAGCATAACCGATATCAGGGCTCGCGAGATAATTGACTCCCGCGGCAACCCGACCATCGAGGTCGACGTGATTTTGAGCGGCGGCATTCGCGGACGCGCCGCGGTCCCGTCGGGGGCCTCCACCGGAATTTACGAGGCATTGGAATTGCGCGACGGCGATCCCAAGCGTTACGCCGGCAAGGGCGTGCTCAAGGCGGTTGCCAACGTCAACGGGCCGATCGCGGAGAAGCTGCGCGGCACCGACGTCTCGGATCAGGCCGCGATCGACGCCACTCTGATTCAACTGGACGGGACGGAAAACAAATCTCGGCTCGGGGCGAACGCGATGCTCGGAACCTCGCTGGCCACCGCCCATGCCGCTGCCGCGGCCGGTGGTCAGCCGCTCTATCGCCATCTCAACGGCGCGGCGCATGTGTTGCCGGTTCCGATGATGAATGTCATCAACGGCGGCAAGCACGCCGACTCGAGCGTCGACATGCAGGAATTCATGATCGTACCGCACGGTGCGCCGAACTTCGCCGAGGCAATCCGGATAAGCGCCGAGGTGTTCCATTCTCTGGCTGCGGTACTGAAGAAGCGTGGCCATTCCACGAATGTCGGAGACGAGGGCGGGTTCGCCCCCAACCTGCGCAGCAACGAGGAGCCCATCGAGGTAATCATGGAGGCAATCGTGCGCGCCGGCTACAACCCGGGCACGCATGTTTCGCTCGCATTGGATCCCGCTTCCAGCGAATTTTTCGAAGGCGGCAAGTACGTCTTCGCCCGCTCCGACCAGAAGAGCCGCAGCGCCGAAGAGATGGTCAGGTTTTACGCCGGCCTGATCGACCATTACCCGATTCTGTCGATCGAAGACGGCCTGGCTGAGGACGATTGGGCGGGATGGCAACTGCTCACGCGCGAACTCGGCGGCCGCATCCAACTGGTGGGTGACGATCTCTTCGTCACCAATCCGAAACGGTTGGAGCGCGGGATCGCCGAAAAAGCGGCAAATTCGATCCTGATCAAGCTCAACCAGATCGGCACCCTGACCGAGACGCTGAAGGCGATCGCGGTCGCGCGCAGCGCCGGCTATTCGTCCGTGGTCTCGCATCGATCCGGCGAGACGGAGGACACCACAATTGCGGACCTGGCCGTCGCAACCGGAGTCGGCCAGATCAAAACCGGTTCGATCAGCCGCGGTGAGCGGACGGCGAAATACAATCGCCTGCTCCGCATCGCGGAGGAACTTGGCTCGCGCGCGGCCTGGCCGGGCACAAACGCCTTCAAGGCGCGGGCCGCGGGCGCACAATGAGCCGCCCACCGATCGCCGCTCTCATTATCTTCGACGGATGGGGCATGCGCAGCGAGCGCGCGGCCAACGCGATCCTCAAAGCGCGCACGCCGACGATGGACCGCCTCTTTGCGACTCAGGCGCACACCGCGATCGACGCCTCGGGCGCGGCAGTGGGCCTGATGCCCGGGGTGATGGGCAACTCGGAGGTGGGCCACCTGACGATCGGGGCCGGCCGCGTCATCTACCAGGATGTGATGCGCATCACCAAGGCGATCGAGACCGGCGATTTCTTCCGCAACCAGGCGCTGCTTAAGGCAACCGACGCGGCGGCGTCACACGGCCGCACTCTTCACCTATGGGGACTCCTGTCCGACGGCAGCGTGCACAGCCATATCGATCATCTGCTGGCGTTGCTCGAGTTGGCGGCAGCCCGAGGACTCACCGACATCTCGGTTCATGCAATGCTCGACGGCCGGGACAAGCCGCCGCGCTCCGCGCTACCCTTTATCGATCAGCTCGAAGCCAAGCTGAAAGAATTGGGCCGCGGCCGAATCGCGACCGTCTGCGGACGCTACTTCGCGATGGACCGCGACAAACGTTGGGAGCGGGTCGAGCGAGCGTGGCGGGCGTTGGTCGTGGGCGAAGGCAAGGGCGCGCCGACGGCGCGCGCGGCGGTCGAAGCAGCTTATGCTGCCGGCCAGAGTGATGAGTTTGTCGAGCCGTGTCTCATCGGCCCGGTGCATCCGCTCGAGGACGGTGACCAGGTAATCTGTTTCAATTTTCGCGCGGATCGCGCCCGCGAACTGACCGCGGCGCTGGCGCTCGCCGACTTCAGCGGATTCCAACGCCCGCGGTTTCCGCACATCGGTTACGTCTGCATGACGGAGTACGACCGCAGTTTCAACCTGCCGCTGGCGTTCGGTTCGGACGATGTCCGGAATACGCTTGCCGAAGTGCTGGCACGCTCGGGAATTCGCAACCTGCGGATCGCGGAGACCGAGAAATATGCGCACGTGACCTATTTTCTGAACGGAGGCGTGGAGCAGCCGTTTCCGCTCGAAGAAAGAATTTTGATCCCTTCGTCAAAGGTCGCAACTTACGACCTCGAACCCGAGATGCAGGCCGACAAAATTGCACAGCGCGCCGCCGAGGAAATCGCCGGCGGCAAGTTCGGGGTGGTTGTGATGAACTTCGCCAATCCCGACATGGTCGGACACACCGGCAATCTCGAAGCGACCATCGTCGCGATCGAGGCGTGCGACGCGGCTCTGGGTAAGGTAATTGCAGCGCTCGAACGCGCACGCGGGGTTGGCCTGATCACTGCGGATCACGGCAACGCGGAATTCATGTCGGACCCGGCGACCCATCAGCCGCACACGGCACACACCACCAACCCCGTCCCGCTCATTCTGTACGACCCGTCGTTCAGCGGCGGCCTGAAGAATCACGGTACGCTCGCGGACGTTGCACCTACGTTTCTTGCGATGCTCGGGTTGGAAAAGCCCGCGGAAATGACCGGGCGAGACCTGCGCGACCCGGCTGCGCGAGGGACTTCGTAAGCCGGAATTCGCCGGTTGTGCCAACTAACGCCGCGCGGAGGACTCAACTCTCGCGGTTGCTCTCGTAGTAGAGGATACGCTGGCAATTCGGGCAGAAATGAATCTGCTCGTGCCTCTGGATTTCGTTGTAGAACTGCGGTGGCAGGCGCATCCTGCATCCCTGACAGGTCCCGCCCTTTGCGGCTGCAACCGCCAGACCGCCGCGCCGGTTGAAGATCATCTCGTAGCGTTGAAGCAGGGCGACTTCTATCCCGCGCACCATCAGGTCGCGATCTACCCGCTGTTTGCTGATTGAGACCTTAAGGTCCTCGACCTGCGACGCGATTTCCTTCTCCGCAGCCTGTAGTTCGGAGCGCTTCTGCCCCAACAGCTCGGTGACTTCCTTGATGTGTTGAGCACGCGGTTCCGCTGCCTCCATCTGGGCGAGCAAGTCCGCTTCCATTCGCTGGTTGGTTTCTTTCAGGGTCTCGACTTCGTGACCGAGCGCCAACAGTTCCTTGTCGTTGCGCACCTGGTTGAGCCGCATCCGCTTGTTGCGGATGCGCGCTTCGCCTTCTGCCAGTTCCTTTTCGAGCTGGCGGCGATTGGCTGCGCTTTGCTGTTCTTCCTGGGTGAGGTGGTCGAGCTCAGCCTGAAGCTGTTCGGCCTCCTGACGGAGCCCCTCGACGCGTCCGGCGATGGTTGAAAGCGATTCTTCGAGTTCGTGCAATTCCCTGTCGATCGCCTGCAGGCTAATCAGCCGGGTTATTTCTTCAAGCAAAGCATCCTCCGCTGGCTGTGAGTTGAATCAAAGGCATCGCGCGTCGCAGGAGTTCTACGAACGCACGCAATCTCATATAGTCCGCGGTCTGAACGATGCTATCGAATGAGATGGGCCCACCAGGATTTGAACCTGGGACCAACCGGTTATGAGCCGGCAGCTCTGAACCGGACTGAGCTATGGGCCCTCGCGAATGCATCCCTGGGATCAGCCTTTAGATTCTACCAACTTCTCAAAGCGGAATTAAGTCCGCTAATACACAGATCGGATGTCACGCCGAAGCAGTTTTGCTTATCCACCACGCGAGGTCTGCCGGCGCAGGGCGATCACGTTTTGCGCGGCAGTCTTCGCGTCCTCCACACAACCGCTGGACGCGGCGCGGCGCAATTCTTCGGCCACCTGTCGGCTTTTTCGGTTCATGCTCAGCGCCGCGAAAGAATCACTCGCGCGTTGGCGGGCGGTTCGCACATCATCCAGCAAAGGGCCGGTCATCAAGGCGCTGAGGCGCCCGCGCTGCTCGTCGCTCAGGCGGTTGGCAACCATCACTTCGAGTGATGCTTGAGCTTCCTCGGAGGCGCAGACCTCGATCAGCAGCTCACCCAATGCGCCGTCCTCGAAGTCCTGCGGCGGCGTCCGTTCAGCGATTTCGACGCGTAGCTCCGGATAGCGCAGCGCGATCGCAACCAGACCCAGCTCAGCTTCGACTTTCGCAGTAACGGGAACGGCGCTGCGCGGGGAGTCCCGCTGGATCGGCGTGCCACGTCCGTTCAACGGCCGAGCGCGCCGCGCCTCGCGCCGCAGCACTTCCTCGCCCAGACCGAGCAGACCGGCGGCCTTGCGCACTAACAGGTTGAATTGAAATTCGTCGCCAACGAGCCGCAGCTTTTCCGCGATTCGCTTTGCCGCCTCGGCGCGACGGTCGAGCGGACCATTCGGCCCGCGAACCTTGCCGGCTTCGTCATCGAGGAAAAAATCCACCAACAAGCTTGCGGATTCCAATAGCTCGGCAAACGCCTGCCGGCCGCGCTCACGCACGAATGTATCGGGGTCATAACCGCTGGGTATGAAGGCTCCGCGGCCAAGCAGGCCCGCCTCCAGGAACACTTCGAGGGCGCGCAAAGACGCATTGCGACCGGCGGCGTCGCCGTCGAAGCAGGCGACGACATTGCGTGTGTAGCGCGAGAGCAGCCGCAGTTGTTCGACCGTAAGCGACGTGCCGAGACTGGCAACAGTCTCGTTGAAGCCCGCCTGCCACAGCGCGATCGCGTCGATATAACCTTCGACCAGGATCGCGCGGTCGGCCTTTTGAATCGCCTGGCGAGCTTCGTACACGCCATAGAGTGCGCGCGCTTTGGAATAGAGCGGCGACTCGGGCGAGTTGATGTACTTGGGCAACCGATCGTCGAGCACGCGTCCGCCGAAGGCTATGACGCGGCCCTGCGCGTCGCGAATCGGGAACATCAGCCGCGCGCGAAACATGTCGTAGACGGCGCCCGCTTCGTCTCTCTTCACCAGCCCCAGCTTGACGGCGGCATCGATCAACCCGCGCTTGCGCAGGTTCGCGGCGAGATTGGCCGGACGCGCCGGCGCGAAACCGAGCGCAAAGGTCCGCGCCGTCTCGACGGTGATCCGCCGCGACTTGAGATATTCGCGCGCAATTGCGCCGTCCGGCGTGTTCCACAAGACGTGGGAATAGAATTCGGCGGCTGTGGCGTTGGCGAGCGCAAGCGCCTCGCGTTCACCTGACGATGCTCCACCACCATCTGCGCGCTCCGGCAAAGTAACGCCATAGCGTCGCGCGAGCGAATGCAGCGCCTCCGGAAAGGTCAGCCCTTCGACCCGCATCACGAAGTCGAAAACCGTCCCCCCGGCGCCGCATCCGAAACAATGGAAAAAGCCGCGCTCGGCGTTGACGCTGAACGAAGGCGTCTTTTCGTTGTGGAACGGGCAGAGACCGACGAAATTGCGCCCGGCGCGTTTGAGCCGCACCTGCGCGCCGATCACCTCAACAATATCCGCTCGAGCGCGGACCTCCTCGATTTTGTCCTGCCCGAACCGCGCCATCACCGCCCAATCAATTCGGCCAGACGCCCCGGCCAATTCGTCATGATCCCGTCCGCACCGTCGGCAATCAGGCTGCGCATCATCGCGGGTTCATCGACGGTCCATGCGTACACGTTTATCTCTCGGCTGTGAGCCGCGATGCAGAGGTCCTCAGTGACGATATCGTAGCTTGGATTGATGGCGTCCGCTTTCATCTCGGTGGCGGCGCCGATCAAGCGCGCAGGCCAGCGGCTGGCCAGCAGCCCGACGCGCAACTCAGGGGCGATATGTCGTATGCGTGCGAGCGCCTCCCAATCGAAGCTCGAGATAAGCGTCGAGCCGACTGCGCCGCGCTCGCGTACCAGACCGGTCACCTTCGCTTCAAGCCCGGGACTTTTGAGCTCGATATTGAGGGCGCAGCGCCCGTCGACGAGGTCGAAGACCTCCTCGAGCGTGGGAATAATTTCACCCTTGAAACAATCACTAAATCGTGCACCGGCGTCCAGGCGCTTGATTTCCGCCAGCGTCATCGCGGCCACGGGGCCGTTGCCGTCCGTGGTGCGGTCGACCTTGTCGTCATGGATTACGACCATCGCTCCGTCGCGAGTGAGCTGAACGTCCAGTTCGCACATATCGGCGCCGGCCTCGATCGCTGCGCGAAAGGCCACCAGAGTGTTTTCCGGGAAGCAGCCACTCGCTCCGCGATGAGCAATGTTCAACAAGCCCTTGTTAACCTCCCGGCGTGTGTGAACGCAAATTGAATAGACCAGCGGCCGTCCAACGCGCCAAAGCACCGACAATTAACCTTGAGCTAACCACGCAGGCGTTGGTGCTGCAAATCGGGCCTTCACGCCTCTCAACAAGGGGCGCTTAAACCATTGGCGGCGATCGCCTATCCTTGAATGAGAGAGCGGACCGGGCGAAAAGACTCTCATTCCTTTGTCACGCGACAGCCAGCCAACCTATATCTGCGCGGTGTTCGACGTACCAGCCGCGATCGCGGACGACGCCGCGGGAATTCTAGTCGCCCACGGCGCGCTGGGCTGCGAGCTTAAGAAAATCCGGTCGACGCACCGTGCGGATGGCGGGAAAAAGGCTGTGCGAATCCTCGCCTATTTCCGGCGGCTGACGCCCGCGGGCCTGCGGCGAATCGAGGCCGTCATGGGACGCATCACGGCGGATGGCGCGACCCCCGAACTGCATCGAGTCGTTGATCCCGGGTGGGCCACACTGTGGCAGACTCGCTTCGAGCCGCTGCCGATAGGCCTCCGCTTTCTGATCGTGCCACCCTGGCGCCGCACAAAAGGGGAAGATCGGCTTTGTATTGTTATACGCCCCGGCCAGGCCTTCGGCACCGGGCATCATCCGTCAACCCTCGGTACCCTGAATCTGTTAGAAGAGTGGTGCGAGACGCACCGGGTGAGCCGCGCGCTCGACGTTGGAACCGGCTCGGGAATTCTGGCGATCGCGATGCACAAGCTCGGCGTGCCGGAAATCGTGGCGATCGATATCGACGCAACCGCGCTCGAGAACGCGCGGGAAAACGCCGTTTTGAACGGAATCGACGGCAGGATTCGCTTTTCCGCCGCGCCGCTCGGCTCGATTCGGGGCCGGTTCGACCTTATCACCGCCAATATCCTGAGCTCGGTCCTTATCGCGATGGCTCCCGAATTGAAGGCGCGACTGCGCCCAAAAGGCGGGCTGATTCTCGCCGGTATCCTGAGGCGCGAGGCGGCGGGCGTGGTCTCCGCTTTTGCCCCTCAACTGCGATGCGTCTGCACGCGTTTCGACAAGGCGTGGGCCGCGCTATTGATGGAACGATGAACCGGCCGCCGCGGTTTTTGATAGGCGAAGACGCCGTCGCCGACGGTGTCGCGAGGATTGGCGGCCCCGAACTCCATCATATGCGCGACGTGATGCGGCTCGGACCCGGCGCCGAAGTTACTCTGATCGACGCCGACAGCATCGAGTACGCCGGCCGCATCAGCCGCTTCGAAACAGGGTGCGCGATCGTGGAATTGGCGGCTTCGCGTGAGCGGAACAGGCGCGGCGCCGCTCAACTGATTCTGGCGGCCGCGCTGATCAAGGGCCCGCGGATGGACTTTCTCGTCGAGAAGGCCGCTGAATTGGGTGCCTGCGCGCTATGGCCCTTGGCCTGCAAACGTTCAGTGACGAGGAACCCGGGTTCGGAACGTTTCCAGCGCTGGCGGCGCCTTGCCGCCGCCGCCGCCAAGCAGAGCCTGTCCGCTCGTATCATGGAGATACGAGCCCCGATTTCCGTTGCCGCTATGGCGCAAAACGTGCCAAAAGAAACGCTCGCCGTGGTATGCACGGCTGGGGCCGAACCGCTGGGCCTGCTGCTTCGCCGCATCCGCCCGCGCGCTATTATTCTGGTATGCGGACCGGAGGGCGGCTTCGACGACGGCGAGGCCGCCGCGATGAACGCTGCGGGCTTCGCACCAGCCGGACTCGGGCGCAATCGATTGCGCAGCGAAACCGCGGGACTGGCGGCGCTTGCGATCGCCGCCCAGGCGATGGATGAAATCAACAGGGGAAGCTGACCTGTGGCTCTAAAGTTCGCGTTTGTGATGGACCCGCTCGAGAACGTGATCCCGGACAAGGACACGACCTTCGTCTTTATGCTCGAGGCGCTCGGCCGCGGTCACGAGATCTTCTTCGTCGAACTCAAGGACCTCTACGCTCACGGCCATCAGGGGATGGCTCACGCCCGGCGATGCGAGGTGATGCGGGCGACGCCGCATTTCCGCTTCCTCGACGGCGGCGCCGAATATCGCATGGAGCATTTCAACGCGATCTTCATGCGCAAGGACCCGCCCGCCGACGCGGCTTACCTCTACGCCACGATGCTGCTCAGCCTCGCCGACAGCCGCCGCACCTTCGTGCTCAACCATCCGCCGGGGCTGCGCGAGGCCAACGAGAAGCTCTACGCGCTCAACTTTCCCGGCGCGATACCGCCGACGATCGTGACCTACGAAATCGCGCGGCTCAAGAAATTCATGGAGGAACAGGGCGGCGAGATGATCGTCAAACCGCTTGACGGTCACGGCGGCGAGAGCGTTTTCCTGGCCCATACGCGCGACCGCAATCTGAACGCGATCCTGGAAGCGGTCACCCGCTCGGAGACGCGGCCGATCAT
>DASPQS010000181.1:0-5685 GCA_035624865.1 Binataceae bacterium (SeqCode)
CGGCCGCTCAGACCAACACCCGTGACGGTCATATCCTCGCCTTCGATTTTCACTGCGCCGGGAGCCTCCAATTGGTCTTTGTCGGGCGCGAACGTGGCCTGTTGCGTTTGAATCACAAAGTCGCCGTAGTGTACGACCAGACCGCCGCCGAGCTCAGCACTGCTGATATGATTGCCGTTTAGGTGCAGCCGCGCCTGTGGCGCGATGAGTTCAAGCCGCTTGCCATCCGTTGCGGTCATCGTAAGTTCCGCGCCGATCAGGACCAGGCTGGTCTTGTCGGCTGCGTAGCTCGCGTCTTTGGCCTTTAGCACCCATTGATTTTGGCCGCCCTTCATCTGGGTCCAGTGGAAGTTGTGAGCATGGAGCAGCGAATCCGGGATCAGTCCGGCGGTCATTTGCAGCGCATCCTTCACCCTTCGATGGTGCACCACCCGGACCGTGACGATTGCGATTACGCCCAGCGCCACCGCGCCAACTATCCCGAGCGCGCGCGCTATGCGTTTGGGACTCATCGCTATCCTTCTTACCACTTGAAGCTATCAGCCACGATTTTTGAAGTAAACCAACAACGAAGTTTGCCCAAGCCGCGATAGCGCGGGCTTGATGAGCAGACACAGCGGTGGCAACGAATAAAGCACTTTGCTAGCGATTGCTTTCCGGGAGGCGCCGCTTTCATGGACAACGAACTGGCCCGCGCGCTGGCCGCGTTGACTACCGGCATCTACGTGCTCACGGTGAGCGAAGGCGTGACTCACCACGGCATGTCCTCGTCGTGGGTGAGCCAGGTGTCGGGCGTTCCGCCGCTGTTCAGCGCCGCGGTCGATAATAATCATTTCTCGTGCGCGACCGTGGTTCGCACCGGAAAATTCGGACTCAATGTCGTGGGCAGCCGCGCCCGCGAGCTCGAGGATTATTTCTACTCGCCGCGCGCACGTCGCACCGACAACCTCGCCGCGCTCGACTATGAGCTCTCGCCTCTGCTGGGCGTTCCGTGGCTAAAGCTTGCGATGGTTTCGATTGAAGCGCGGCTCGCGCACAGCTTCGTTGCGGGCGACCATACGATCTTTGTGGGAGAGCCCGCCGGAGTGCGAATCGGCGCCAACGATCGTCCGCTCACGTCGCTCGATCTTGACTATGTATACCTCGGCGGCAAGGAAGTTATCCCGCGCGATCGCTCCGGATGGTGACGGCAAAGCGTAGACTTTACCTGCCCGCAATTGTAGCTTGACGCTCGCGGAGGCCGCTTGCCAGCATCCGCTGACGGCTGCTAGCATCCGCGCGCGGGAGATGACCGATGCCGATTGACAAGAACGAACTACGCCGTGTGATGGGGCATTTCGCTACCGGCGTGACCATCATCACGACCGTTTCCGCGAGCGGTCAGATGCACGGACTGACCGCCAATGCCTTCACGTCGGTATCGCTCGATCCTCCTTTACTCTTGATATCCGTCGACAAGAAAGCAGAAAGTTATCCGTGCTTCGAGCAGAGCAAGGTCTTCACGGTAAACATCCTGAGTGACTCGCAGGAGGCGCTCTCACGCAAATTCGCGGTGACCGGAACCGACAAGTTTACAGGTGTCGCTTTCCGTGCCGGAGGGAACGGCGCGCCGATTATCCTGGGTACTATTGCACATATCGAATGCCGGCTTTATGCCACCTACGATGGCGGTGACCATACGCTCTATCTCGGCGAAATTCTCGAAGCCGAGACGCGCGAAGGAAAGCCGCTATTGTTCTATCGCGGTGGCTATCGCGCTATCAGTGACTGACCGCCGCGGCCTTCTCAACCGTTGTCTAGTCATCCTGTGTCGCCGAGATTGTCCGCGCTTGCCGAGATCGAATCAGAGCCGCGAAACTCGCGATATCGGGGCGATCTACAGTCAGTGAGCACGGCGCGCCTGCCCGGCCTGACGGTCTTCCTGCCTTCGCACAACGAGGAGGGCAATATTGAGCGCGTGGTAGGGGGATTCCGCTCAACCCTGCCAGAAGCCGCCGACAACTTCGAGATTATCGTCGTTGACGACGGCAGCAGCGATCGCACGGGCGAGCTGGCGGATCGGCTCGCCGCCGAGGACCCGCACGTAAAGGTGGTGCATCACGCCCGCAACCGCGGATACGGCGGGGCCGTGATCTCCGGCATCCGAGCGGCTTCGCAGCCTTATGTACTGTTGTGCGATGGCGATGGCCAATTTGACCCGGATGACGTTAAACTGCTCGCCGCGCGTATCGGCGACTGCGACTGCGTTATCGGCTGCCGCAGACACCGTGCCGATCCGTTCATGCGGAGGGTCAACGGCAGGGTTTGGACGATCATGATGCGCCTGCTCTTCGGGATCCACGCCCACGACATAGACTGTGGCTTCAAGCTCTTCAGGCGGGAGATTCTCAACCGAGTCGAGCTGCACGCAAAAGGAGCGATGATTTCGACCGAACTGATGGCCCGCCTGGCCGGAAACGGAGCGAGGATATGTGAGGTCGAGGTCAAGCATCTGCCACGATTGGCCGGCGAGCAGTCGGGCAACAGCCTGAAGGTCATCGCACGCGCCTTTCGTGAGCTTTTCGTCCTGTATCGGGAGCTAAAATCGGCGCGAAAGGACCAGTAGGAGACAACCTCCGGGAACCGCGTTCATAAACGCAAACGGGGCGATGCACCAACGTTTTACGGTGATAAGCGGCGCCGACTAAAAAGAAAAGTTCTTAATCTAAGCGTCTTTTTGCGTTACTCGGACAATGGCATGATAATGGCTCGATTCGATGGGGAGGTCAGAGCGGTCGCCAAAGGCGACCGTCAGAAACCGAGAAGGAGAGGGATATGAAGCGTACCGTTTCACTATTGACTGCGGCGTTGTTCGCCGGGGCTCTTGCCGCACCGGCTTTCGCCCAGGCTCCGGCAGCCGAGTCGTCTGCTGCCGCTCCTGCGGCTAGCGAAGCTGCGCCAATGGCGAGTCCGGAGGGGGCGGCCAAGCCGAAGCATCATCATCGCCGCCATCACAAGAAGGCGGCCGCCGCGGCGTCCCCCGCCGCCGCGCCGAGCGAGGCGGCTCCCGCGCCGAGCCCCGGTCAGTAACGCCGAACAAAAATCGGCTTCCGTCGAGGCGCCCGTTCAGGCCGCGTGATGACGAACGCACGTGGCCTGACGGGCGTTCACACGAGAAATCACGCCTTCTGGCGCAGACACACGTCCATGCTTTTTATTAGCCCGTCCTTTCTGATAGATTCTTGATCGTTCCCGCGCGCTAGCTCGCGCTGGCGGGAACGTGCACACTGTGCTTTTTGGACGCTGTGGGCTGATTCTTCCGCTGTCATTCGCCGTTGCGGTTTTTGTAGTAACTCAACGGCCGCGGATAGTATTTGCTGCATCCCAGACCAACAGCGCCTCGCAGGAACAGGTCTGCGACCCCCTCGCCGATTACTTCCTCGGCATGGAAGACTATCCCGAGGCAATAAAACGCCATCAGGAAGTGATCCGTAACAATCCCGACAACGCCCTCGCTCACTATCATCTGGGGTTCGCATACGGAGTGACTGGTGACCATCAGCGCGAGCTTGCCGAATACGAGAAGGCCGTGAACTTGGGTTTGAGCGACTGGCAATTGTTTCTCAACCTCGGACTGCTCGACATGGAAGAGAACCATCCCGACGAGGCGAGCGCGGTTCTGCGCCTGGCGACGTTGCTCGGCCCGTATCGGCCGGAGACGCACTTCAACCTCGGGTTGGTCTACGAGCGGCTCGGGAAGTTCCAGAACTCGGAGCAAGAGCTGCTGCTCTCGCTGCGGCTCGATCCCAAGCAGGTGGACGCGCGCAATACCCTGGGCGTGGTCTATGCCGAAGAGGGCAATTATCAGCGGGCCCACGACGAATGGGCCGACCTCGTGAACACGGACCCTGATTTCACCCCGGCGCGTGCTAATCTTGCGATCCTCGAACGTATCGAACGTGGCGAGATCAAGGGGCCCGGGCGGCTCAGTGGTTTCGCACACGCGCCGTGATCAAGTTCTGAGTTTGCGGCATGGAGGCAAGTGGTGGCGGTGGATCGATTGCATAACTTATCACGGCTGAGTGGGATGCTCGCGTTGGCCGCAGTCCTCGCGATGGGGGCGGCAAGCCCCGCCTCGGCGGCCCGAACGCGCCGTCACCATCGGCATCACGCCTATCGCGGATCAGGTCCGCCTTATCACGCGGAGCTGCTCGAGGACGCCGACAGCGGCACCGTGCTCTTTGCGCAGAGCGCCGACCTCCATTGGCCACCCGCGTCGATGGCGAAGATGATGCTGCTGCTGGTGGCCGAGGATCAAATCAGGGACGGCCGCATGAGACTCGAGGATCCGGTGCGAATCTCGGAACGAGCCGCCAATACCCGCGGCTCGCACCTGGGAATGCGCGAGGGCGACGTCTACCCGCTGGGCGAATTGATGAAGGCGGCGCTGATCAAGTCGGCCAACGACGCCGCCGTCGCCGTGGCCGAAAAAATTGCGGGCTCGGTGGAAGCGTGCGTGCGGCTGATGAACGAAAAGGCCCACGAACTCGGGATGAACGACACCTACTACGGCACGGTCAACGGCTTGCCGCCACGCCCCGATCATGACGTGGACCACACCACCGCGCTCGACCTCGCGACGCTTGCGCGCGCGATTATCCATAACACTGACCTGTTGGAATGGTCGCGCCTCGAGACCGCATCATTCGATGGCGGGACCCGGACGCTGCGCAATACCAACCATCTCGTCGGCCACTTCGACGGTTGCGACGGGCTCAAGACCGGTTTCACAGTTCAAGCCGGATTCAACCTGACCGCGACCGCCAAGCGCGGCGACATGCGGCTGGTCTCGGTGGTGCTCGGCGCCCCCTCCAACCCGCAGCGTTTTGCTTTGACCGCGCGGCTCCTGAGATGGGGCTTCGACAACTTTACCAAGGTCCAGGTGCTGCGGCGCGGCGAACCGCTGCCGGTGCATGTGCAGGTGCAATCGGGTCCTATGATTCAACCGATTTCCGAGAGCGATATCGCGCTGGTGGTGCCGAAGACCAAGACCTCGGCGGTGAAGCTTGAATACAACGTCCCGCAGATGGTAAACGGTCCGGTCGCCTCAGGCGATTCGCTGGGTCAGGTAATCGTGCTCGACGGCGGCGACGTTTTGACCAAAGTCGATGCGATTTGCCCGCTGACGGTCGGCGAGCCGCAGCGCGCAGGCGATTCGCTCAGCGTTAGCAATAGCGGCGGGACCGCCCAAAGTTCAGCGCTTCCCATTTCCTCGAATCCAAAATAGGTGAACCGATGAAACCTGCCTCTCGTCAACGCAACCGGCGCAATCTCAAGCTCGCGCGCAAGCGCCGGAACGATCCTGTTCAGGCGAAGGCGCGCAAACGCCGGATGCGCAAGAGTCGCATCCGCCGCACCTCCCGGTAGCCGCGGTATCCCCGCCGGCCGGCGGTGGTGAAGGATTTCACCCTGCCACCAAATCGTGGATCGTGTAATAGTTCGGCCGATAGTGGACGCGGCTCTGCTGTGATAAAAGAGAGCCGCTTCCGACCTATGAGCCCAGGTCAAACTTCGTTTGACTGTTAAAAACCAAGACGCAATCCGAACGATGTTTCCGACAGGAGCGATAGCAGGAGCCAGTTGCCGATGACTCTCACTGAAGAACCGCGGCAGGAATGGAAAGCAGACCGCTATGAGCAGCACGCT
>DASPQS010000182.1:0-2279 GCA_035624865.1 Binataceae bacterium (SeqCode)
AATGGCTCCGCTACGAATCCGCGCGTCTGCCCTTCACCGTCGCCGAAACAGAGAAGAAGACCACTGCGTCCATCGCCGGCCTCACGCTTCACTTGCGTCTCGATCGCATCGATCGCCTCAACGACGGCTCGCTCCTCATCATCGATTACAAAACCGGCGACGTCTCGCCCAACGACTGGAACCTTCCCCGCCCCGGCGACGTGCAGCTGCCGCTTTACGCCGACTTTGCTCTTGATGCGCCGCCCGAACAACTCGGCGGCCTCGTCTTTGCCAAGGTCCGCGCCGGCGAAGTCACATTCGCGGGGCTCATGCGCGATGCCAAAGCAACTCTGTGCAGCAGCCTCAGGGGAAACACTAATCTGGTGAAAAATCCGCTCGATTCAGAGCAGATCTTCGAATGGAAAAAGCACATCGAGCAACTCGCCGTCGACTTTCTCTCCGGTCGCGCCGCTGCCGACCCGCGCGAATATCCCAAAACCTGCAAGGATTGCTGCCTTCACGCGCTCTGCCGCATCCAGGAGAAACCGCCGCAACCCAGTGATGAGAATGGCGAGGAGGCCGCCGATGCCTAGCCCGCAGCCGCGCACCCCGCCGCCCGACCAAACAGAGCGTGAAAAGGCAATCGATCCGCGCCGCTCGATCCTCGTGCGCGCGCCCGCCGGATCGGGCAAGACAACTCTCCTGGCTGAACGGTTTCTGCGCCTGCTCGTAGAGGTTGATGAGCCGGGACAGGTGGTGGCCATCACCTTTACTGACGCGGCCGCGGCCGAGATGCGCAACCGCGTTCTCGACGAACTGCAAAAGGACGAACCTAACCTGATCGCCCGGCGTGCGCTTGAGCACTCGCAGACACAGGGCTGGAATCTCCTCGATCTTCCCGCGCAGCTCCGCATCCAGACCATCGACTCGTTCTGCCGCGATCTCGCGCTGCAACAGCCGCTTGTCACAGCCCTCAGCGGCGGCCTTGATATCGCGAAACAGCCGGCGGAGTTGTATCGTCGCGCTGCGCGTCGCACCCTCGAACAGCTTGGCAAACATGACGCCGCCCTGAGCGAAGCGATCGAAGCGTTGCTCTTTTGGCGCGACAACAATTGGACCGAAACCGAAGACCTCACCGTCGAAATGCTCGCGAATCGCGATCGCTGGATGCACGACTTTGTCCTTGACCGCGACCCCGATTGGCTGGCGCTCCGGGAGCGCCTCGAGCGTCCGCTCGCGCGCGCCCATCCCGGCGATCCCGCCCTGGCCCATTACACCGATGCGGAGTGGTCCATCGTCCGTGCCTGCTTCACTCTCCTCCGCCACGCCGCCGCCGAGTTGCGAGTGGTTTTCGCGGAAGCTGCTGCTGTCGACTTCGTCGAAGTCGCCCAGATCGCGCTCAACGTGCTTAAAGGCGAGGACGAGTTCCCTCTCGACGCGGCGCAGGCTGTCGCCGACGGCATCCACCATCTTCTCGTCGACGAATTCCAAGACACCAGCCGCCGCCAGCACGAGCTTCTCCGTCGTCTCATCGCCGCATGGCCCGAACGCGAAGGACGCACCTGCTTCGTAGTCGGCGACCCCATGCAGTCCATCTATTTTTTCCGCGACGCCGACGCCGAGCTCTTTCCGCGCGTCGAGCAACTTGGCCTTGAAATTCCCGGCGACCTGCCGCTGCGCTTCGATCCCGTCCTGCTCACCGCCAACTTCCGCAGCGCGCCGCCGCTCGTCAGAAGCGTCAATGACATGTTTACGCGAGTCTTCGCCGGCGACGACGGCAGCGGCGTCACGTTCACCAAAGCAGAACCCGCTCGCGACAAGGACGATGACGCCGCGCAGCCCGGCCCTCGCCTCGTCGCCGAGTCCGCGCCGTTCATGTCGCTCCATCTCGAATTCATGCCCGATTCGCCTCGCGGCAAGCTCGATCCGGACCGGAAGAAGCAAATTGCAGCCAAGCGTGAAGCCGCGCGCGACCGGCAGATCGACGAGACCGTCGCTATCGTTCGCGGCCATCTGCCCCGCATCGAAGCGGCACTCGCCGCAAATGCGCAAAAGCAGAGCAGCGGGAAGAGGGAGAAATACCGCATCGCCATCCTCGGCCGGGCGCGCAAATCGCTCGCGCCCATCGCCGCCGCGCTGCGCCAAGCCGCCATTCCCTTCCGCGCCGTGGATCTCGAGGAGTTGCAGGACCGTCCGGAAATCATCGACGCGCTCACCCTCGTCCGCGCGCTCCTCAATCCTCACGATCGCGTCGCATGGCTCGGCGTGCTGCGCGCTCCGTGGTGCGGCCTCTCGCTCGC
>DASPQS010000183.1:0-3414 GCA_035624865.1 Binataceae bacterium (SeqCode)
CCTGCTCGCTGCGCGCGGCAACCGCGCTCCGCTAGCGCGCGTGCTCAGAATTACCCCCACCTGACGCTCGTGTTGCGCGGCTAGCTTAATCTTGACGCAGCTCGCGGACTCGCCTGCTCGCTGCGCGCGGCAACCGCGCTCCGCTAGCGTATCTTGACGCAGCTCCATCAGGCTTCGCTCGCGAAGCCGAGCGGGCAAGTCTGCGAGCCGCGTTAGCGATCAAGACTCGCCTGCGCGTTACGCGCGGCGACTCTTTATTTTCAACGCAGTTCGCAGACTCACCTGCTCGCTCCGCTGCGCTACGCCTAGCGTAGCTGGCTCCGCTAGCCCTCCTCCTGGGCGTGGGGAGGGGCATACAAAGAGCCAGAATCAGACATATTTGAGCTGAATTGGAGTGTTTGCGCGCATTTAGGTGTATTAGCGTGCAATTACATCGAAAGAAAAGAATTCCCCTCGGAAGACCCGAACTATACTATTGCGGAGTCCTTTCATGCATTCGAGCGCAAGGTTTAGCGGTATAGGAGGTTTTCCGATGAGGAAGGTGAAGGGCTGGATGATCGCACCGATCGCAGCCGCCGCGATGTCGCTGGCGGGATGCGTCGTGTTGCGGTCGAGCTCGATTTCTGACACGTCCGGCAAAGGCACTCCCGTTAGCGCGCAGGCGAGCGACATGGGTTATCTATACCTGGTTTCGCCAGGCAACGTGACCGACGCCGCCGCCGGCAAGCTCGTTGGGGCGTGCTCCAGCGGCAAGATAACGGACGTTCAGACCCAACTGAGCGTCAGGGACTTCCTCGGAATCGTTCAGGCCTACGAGGCGGACGCCAACGGCGTCTGTCTGTAGCGGCGGCTGAACGGAAAATCAGAGGATTCGGAGGAAGATTCCATGAGCAAATTCAAGTGGTTGCGTGCGGCCGGGCTCGGGCTGGCGATGATAGGGTTATCCGGCTGTGTCTTCGTGATGTCGGGGACGGTTTCGTCCACCGCCGCCAAGGGTAATACGGTTTCGGCCGAGGCTACTGACTGGGGTATCCTTCATCTGTCGGTTCCCGAGGACCTGACCTCGAAGGTCAACGGGCAGTTGACGGGAGCATGTCCGAGCGGAAAGGTTTCCAACGTGGCGACCGAGTTGAGCATGCGCGAGTTCTTCCTGGCGCAGATGTACACGGTTTCGGCCACGGCGGTCTGCCAGTAGGAAAAGACACCCAACGGGTTGGTAACAGACGGGGTATCCGGCCGACGGATGCCCCGTTTTCTTTGGCACAATGAGCGAGGCAGAAAGGATTGGCGCTCTAGTGACGCGGGACGCGCCCGTCGTGCCGGCGGGGCGGCTGGCGGATTTGCGCGAGGCGATGCGCGGATGTATCCGGTGCCCGGCGCTGGTGCGGACTCGCGCTTGCGTAGTGCCGGGAGACGGCGCTGCGCGGGCGACGGTCGCCTTCGTTGGAATCGCGCCCGGACGCTTCGGCGGCGACCGTACCGGGGTGCCGTTCAGCGGCGACCGTTCGGGCGACCTGCTGCGGCGGATGATCCGCGAAAGCGGAATTCGCCGGGTCTTTATCACGAACCTGGTGCGCTGTAATCCGCGGGACGAAATGGGGCGTAATCGCGACCCTCGCCGGGATGAGATCGCGAACTGCCGGGATTACCTCGAGGCCGAGCTTGCGATCGTGCGCCCGCGGATCGTCGCTTGTCTGGGGCGGATGGCGTGGCGGGAGCTTGCGGGAAAGGGCGCGCCGTTCGAGCCGCGGAATCCGTATCTGGTGGCGGTCGGGGGACTCCGCCTCTACCCGATGTACCATCCGGGGTACACGATTCGCGGCGCCTATCCAGAACGGTCCTACCGGCGGGATTTCGTCCGTCTGGCAACGCTGGCCGAGGCTGCGGGCGGGCGGTGACTATACAGCTATCGCGCCGCGAGGCTTAATCTATACCTATAGTGGACGTTACTCCTGAATTTGTCGCCGAAGGGCTGCGTCGCGCGCGCTATATCACCAACGAGCGCGTCGAGACGGCGGTCTTCCTGGCGCTGGCGCTCGACAAACCCCTGCTAATCGAGGGACCAGCGGGAGCCGGCAAGACCGAGGTCGCGAAGGTGATCGCCGAGATGCTGCACACCGAGCTAATCCGGCTGCAATGTTACGAGGGGCTCGACGAGGCACGCGCGCTCTACGAATGGAACTATCAGAAACAATTGTTGCGGCTGCAGGCGGACGAGGATCAGGGGATGCGCTGGGAGGACCTCTCGGAGCATCTGTTCTCGCGCGAATACCTGCTCGAACGGCCGCTGCTCCGGGCAATTTCGGCGCCGCGCAAGGTAGTGCTACTGATCGACGAGATCGATAAGGCCGACGAGGAGTTCGAGGCGTTCCTGCTCGAGCTGCTCTCGGATTTCCAGGTGAGCGTGCCGGAGTTGGGCACGGTGCGGGCGATCGAGCGGCCGGTGGTGGTGCTGACCTCGAATCGCGCGCGCGAACTGTCGGAGGCGTTGCGCCGCCGCTGTCTCCATCTGTTTATCGATTTTCCGGGAATCGAGCAGGAGAGAAGGATTATCGAGCTCAAGGTGCCGGCGCTCGACGCGCGCATGGCGGCCGAGGCGGCCCGTCTGGTCAACGCGATTCGCAAGCTCGACCTGAAAAAATCGCCCTCGATCGCGGAGACGCTGGACTGGGTGCGCGCGCTGGTGCGGCTCGGAATCAAGGAGCTGGACACGCCGGCGATCCGATCGACCCTGGGCGTCCTGCTTAAGCACGAGGACGACCGCGCCGTGGTCGAGAAGCGGCTATCCGCGATCGCCCCGCGTCCGCGCTGACCTGCCCGCGCCGAACGCCAAAGAACGTGACGACGCCGCTGCGAATCGCAATCCTGGATTTTATCGCGGAACTGCGAACCGCGGGCGTGCGGATCTCGGTCGCGGAATCGATTGACGCGATGAACGCGGTAAGCGCCGCGGGAATCAGGCGCGCGCGGATGCGCGAAGCGCTCCGCGCCGCGCTGATCAAGGACGAAGCGGACGGCGCGACGTTCGAGGCGGCGTTTGCGCGGCGCTTCAGCGCGGCGCGCCCGATGGGCGCGCCGCGCCGAAGCGAGGGGGCGCGAATGGGGGTAAGCGGCAGCGGGCGCGGAGGCGGCAGCGGAGCGCCGCCAGTGCGCCGACCGGAGGAGGAGGCGACGGCCGCGGCGGGAACCCGCAAGGCGGAGCCGGCGCGGGAAATTCGCGGCGCGCGGCCGGCGGCCGCGCGCCGCGATGAGGCGCGAGGCGGGGAGGAATCGGAGCGCGGGGAGGGGGCGGCCTGCGCTGCGGAGGCGGAGGTGGTGGGAGAGGCAGTAGCAGGGAGCAGATTCGGACGGGACGCGCTTATCCACAGGATCGCGGGAATTCCGTTCGCCGACTACTCGGATCTGGAGTACCAC